>JAGADS010000066.1 GCA_017613485.1 Treponema sp. | reverse complement strand
TGCTCGGTGAACAGGGCATTATCTCACGCGAGGAGTCAGAGCAGATCGTAACGGGACTCAAATCGATAGAAAAGGACCTTGCGGACGGAAGCCTTGCCATAGATTATTCAGCGGAGGACATCCATTCCTTTGTGGAGGCAACACTTACAGACCGTATAGGTGAGGCAGGAAAAAAACTTCATACAGGAAGAAGCCGAAATGACCAGATTGCACTTGACGAGCGCCTTTATCTTAAGCGTGTGATTCCTTCTGTTCAGGACAACATCATCACCTTGATTGAAACCCTTGTAAAAATAGCAGGGGAGCACACGGAAACACTTTTGACAGGCTATACCCACATGCAGCATGCACAGCCCGGAACCCTTGCACAGCATCTTCTTGCATGGGCAACTATGCTGAAGCGTGACTGGTACAGAATCCACGACACCCTTGCACGCCTGGATCTTTGTCCTCTTGGGGCAGGAGCATTGCAGGGAAGCACTTTGCCGCTTAACCGTGAGATGGTTGCGGAAGAGCTGGGATTTTCCGGGGTAACAGAGAATTCCCTTGATACCTCAAGCGACAGGGATTACTGCATAGAGTTCACGTCTGATTTTGCAATCCTTCAGTCACACTTAAGCCGTATGTGCGAGGAGATTGTGCTCTGGTCAACAACTGAATTTGCATTCATCAACCTGAGCGAGAAATGGTCGACAGGAAGCTCCATAATGCCGCAGAAAAAAAATCCTGATTTTGCAGAGCTTATAAGGGGACGTACAGGAAAAGTTTACGGAGATCTTTTCAATCTGCTTACGATGGTAAAGGGACTCCCGCTTGCCTATGACCGTGACCTTCAGGAGGACAAGGCACCTCTTTTTGACGCTCTTGATACAGTCCAGAACAATATAACTGTCTTTACCGCGATGATTGGAAGTGCACAATGGAATGTCGGAAATCTTGAGAAAAGCTGTGAGGGCGGATTTGCCAATGCCACCGATGTCGCTGAATACCTTGTAAGAAAAGGAATGCCGTTCAGGACCGCTCATACTGTTGCCGCAAAGACGGTCAGGATGGCGCTAGATGCAGGACTTGATAAGATTGAGGACCTTGATATCGCATCCCTTAAAAAAGCCTCGGATTTAATCGAAGAGGACATCTATCAGAAGATTACCCCCAGAGCCTGTATGGAAGGCAGAAAGACAACGGGCGGACCTTCTCCGTCATGCACCAAAAAGCAGATTGCAATGCTCATGGATTTCTGTTCCAAAAACCGCAGCCTGTAAAAAAAGATGGACATCCACAAGTATTTTACACAGTCAATAATCACTGCCATGAGGAGGGATATCAAGGAGGCTTCGGGAAATGAAGTCTGCTGGATAGGAACCATCAATGCGGACGGCCGTGTCATAAGTGTAAAAGTCGGGGCAAGGGGTAACGACGGCATGGTGCTCGTTAACTCAGCCCTCTCCAACCGTGAAGTTGAGGATAAGTCAGTTGATTCCCCCGGAAGCTCCCATGTCGTAATTCACAATCATCCTTCTGGTGTCCTGGAGCCTTCTGAAGCCGACATGAATGTTGCGTCCAGCTACATGGAGATGGGAATAGGCTCGTATATCGTGAACAATACCGTAAGCGATGTATATGTGATTGTGGAGCCGGTAAAACCCAAAATCCTTTCCGTGCTTGATGAGGATAAAATCGCAGGCTATCTTTCTTCGACAGGTCCCCTTGCAAAAAAGGACAAGAACTATGAGGAGCGTCCTTCCCAGATTGAGCTTGTAAAAAATGTTGCCTCTGCATTCAATCATGGAAAAATAGCGGCGTTTGAGGCTGGAACAGGTGTCGGAAAAAGCTATGCATATCTTATTCCGTCAATGCTCTGGGCAATCAACAACAAGGAGCGTATTGTAATCTCAACAGGAACGATAAACCTTCAGCAGCAGCTTGTGGAGAAAGACATCCCGGCCGCACAGAAAATAATCGGAAAAAAAATAAAGGCGATATTACTTAAAGGACGGCAGAACTATCTTTGCCTGAGGCGCATGAATGATGCCTTGGAGGAAAAGGATATGTTTACTGAGGATGCCGATGTGCTTGAGCGTATTGCAGAATGGTCCAAGACAACAGACAGCGGAAGCCGCTCAGACCTGTCATTCATGCCGCAGGATTCTGTATGGACACGCGTTAACTCAGAAAGTGACGCATGCATGGGTGCCAGATGCCAGTATCACGACAGCTGTTTTGTAATGCGTGTAAGAAAAGAGGCCGCCGATGCCAATGTTATAGTCGTAAACCATCATCTGCTTTTTGCTGACATAGAGAGCCGTATGAACGGGGTAGGGTATGATGACACCGCTGTCCTTCCACCATACCGCCGGATTGTTTTTGATGAGGCACATGGAATCGAGGACAGTGCAACCTCTTTTTTCAGCGAGACAGTTAACCGCCTTAAGCTCCTGAAGCAGATCAACTTGCTTTACCGCTCCTACCGCGGGACCATGGCAGGATTTCTTGTTCAGGCATTTGCGGTTTCTTCCAGTGATTCTTTTTATGAGAAGGCAGATGAATGCATAAATGACATCAGGGACAGTGTCATGGCACTTGACAACCTTGCTCTTGATGCGATGGAAAATGAGTTTACATCAAGACTCTATAATGTAACCGCTTCCCGGTTCAGGGCTGTGCTTAAGGGCATGGATGATTTGCGTCAGAGTATCGGAAAATTTGTTTCCCTGGCACGTGATGTTCTTGACGGAATAAGTGATGAGGACAGTTTGATTCCCTGTGTGTTTGAAAGCAAGGCAGTGTTACGCCGTCTGGAGGATATTGTCGGGCTGTGCAAGAGTTTCTGTGAGTGGGAAGAGCATGATGACAAGGTTTTCTGGATGCAGAAAGTAAGGCTTCCACCGAAAAAGGCAGGAGATGATTTTTTGACCTACGTTCAGTTTGTGCAGACACCCCTGGATGTTTCTCCGCTTATGAACATGGGAGTTTTTGAGCCTATGAGCTCTGTAGTATGTACAAGCGCTACATTGCGTACAGGCTCCTCGTTCAATTACTGGATGGGAAGGACAGGTCTTTCTTTTGTCGAGGAAGGCAGGCTTATGGAGCAGACATTTGACTCTCCGTTTCCGTACAGGACGAATGTGCTTTTTGCAGTACCGCATGATGCACCTTTCCCTGACAATCCTATGTTTCAGTCCTATGTTGAGGATACCGTGCCCGAGCTGATTCTTGCGGCAGGTGGAAGGACTCTGGTTTTGTTCACAAGCTATGATTCTCTTCGTAATACATACAATTCAACATATCCCAGGCTTCTTAAAGAAGGAATTGAAGTTTACAGGCAGGGAGATGATGACCGTTTCCGGCTGCTGGAGAAATTCAAGAAAAACATGGAAAGCGTTCTTTTTGCAACCGACAGTTTCTGGGAAGGAGTTGATGTTCCAGGTGAAAGTTTGAGTCAGGTGATTATAGTAAAGCTGCCGTTTGCTGTTCCAAATGATCCTGTGTTTCAGGCACGAAGCGAGGCAGTGGAAAAACGCGGGGGATCTCCGTTTATGGAGCTTAGCGTTCCTCAGGCTGTGATAAAATTCAGGCAGGGATTCGGCCGCCTTATAAGAAGGGGTGATGACCGTGGTGTCATCGTTGTTCTTGACAGGCGCATTGTAGAAAAACAATATGGCCGCCTTTTTACAACGAGCGTACCCATGTCAAGACGCATGTACAATCCGCTCGCCGATATTCTGGCAGCCATCAGGAAATTCTTTTAACACATGTGTTAAGATTTCAGCTTATTCTTCGTCCTCGTAGTCATCCACACCATCAAGGTCTTCCTCAAGATCGGTGTTTACTGGTGCTACAGAGGCTTTTAATGAAGGTCCTTTTTCTTCCTGGAAAATTGAGCGTACAACACGGAATCCCAGGTCAACTCCACGAAGCTCAGGAACAGAGCTTGCACGGTTTGCATTGCGGCAGAATACTGCGTCACTGTTGATAGAACCGCCACGGCGCATCTTGCGTCCTGTCAATTCTGCATCTGCTCCAGTCGGGTTGTCGTTGTCAGAGATGTGGTAGTTTCCGTACCAGTCCCAGCACCATTCCCAGACGTTTCCGCTCATGTCAAAGAGACCGAGGGCATTTGGCTTCTTTAATGCAACATCGTGTGTGGCTTCCTCTGCAGTGTCTGCGTTCCATGCTACATCTGCGATGACGTTGCTTCCGCTGTAGAGTGTATCTGTAGAGCCTGCACCACCGCGGGCTGCATATTCCCATTCTGCTTCTGTGGGCAAACGGTAGCCGTCTGCGTCCTGATCCCATTCAATTGCATTCCAGCGGTCCTTGTCTTCCTTGTCGGCATCGATGCGTGGAATGTCTCCCCATTTGTCTGGGTCTGTCTCACCGTCAAGACTGTATACAGGGGTCAAGTCTGCCAGAATGCTGAGTTTGTTGCAGAAAATAACGGCATCATACCAGCTCACTTCTTCCATCGGGCGCTCATCACCCTTGAAGTGTGCAAAGTTGCTGCCGATTACTGCCTTGTACTCAGCCTGAGTAACTTCTGTGGCAAGAATGTAGAAATCATTGAGGGAAACTTCATGAACCGGAGTCTCATTGTTTTCGTTGTCACGGCTTCCCATCAGGAATGATCCGCCTTCTACGGCAACCATGTCGTTGTCGATGATACTGGTGACGTCGTCTTCATCTGCAAAAGCAAAACATACTGCTGTTGCTGCCAGAAAAATAGAAATAATCTTACGTAATTTCACAAATTCCTCCAAAGCCCCAGTATATGCTAGAATACCGGGCATTTTTTCGGGATACCTGCAAAACAAAAGTTTAACCAGACATCCAGTTTGAAATTATAACATCATTCTTCAATTTTTTCAAGGGAAGTATCGGATAGAAAAGATTGGGAAAAATTTAAGGCCGTCCGAAAGTGCTTTTCACTGAACAGACAGCCTATAAAAAATGAGCCATTGCAGACTCGAACTGCAGACAGCCGCCTTAAAAGGGCGGTGCTCTACCACCTGAGCTAATGGCCCATCACTTTGTAAACAAAGTATAAATATAATACAAATTTGGCTGTTTTTAGTCAAGCCATTGA
>JAGADS010000065.1 GCA_017613485.1 Treponema sp. | reverse complement strand
TGTCGATATCATGCAGGATGTCCGCAATGAAGTAAAGATAAAGACAAACAATACACAGACTCCGTATTGTGAGCCACATATCTCAAAATCTATTTATCTGAATGGGCAGGATGCAAACGAAATAAAAATAGATCCAAAACCAACAATCGTAGAGAAAAAAAGATCAGTGATATGGCCTTTTATTCTGGGCATGATAGTAACGGCATTGCTTGCGATTGCAATTGTATTTTTTGGATTTACAGAAAAAGGAAAAAAGATAGTTGTTCAGCTTCAGAAAAAAGTTGACAAATTTGTTGCGTCTATCAAGGACATTAAACAGAGAAAAGCGGAAAAAGTTGATACCCAAAAAATAATAAACGATCTTCAGGATGACGAAGAACAAAAAACAGAAACGCCTCGATCTAATTTCCAGGATAGTAACCACAGCGATGATACCATTCCATCTGTAGAGATAGATGAGCTGATTGTTGCAAAATATCCTGTGACAGCAGGCCTCTTTAATTCTCTGGTACCTGAACAGACTCGTGTTGCATGGGAGACGGAACCTGTTACAAATGTATCATGGTTTGATGCATTAAAATTCCTGAACAGGCTCAGCGAAAAAGAAGGTCTAGATCCTGTTTATGATTTAAGTGATTCGAATAATATTAAAAGCGATGTAGCGAAAAACGGCTGGCGATTACCTACAGAAAAAGAATGGAAAAAAATTGCACGTCTGTGCTCGGCAAAAGGACAAAATCTGGATTCAATCGCATGGACGGTTTCAAATTCTACGGGAATGCTTCACGGTGTGGGACAGACACAACCGATGTCAAACGGCATTTATGATTTGTTCGGTCTGGTGTGGGAATGGTGTTCGGATACAGTACGCGGGAAATATCGTGTGGTAAAAGGCGGTGCATGGGATGCTGACGATAAATACTGTTCAATTTATTATAGTCAGAAACTGATACCTGAATTTAAAAGTGACAATGTGGGATTCAGGTGTGTTCGGAACAGGAGTTCAGAATAAATGAAAAAAATACGGCTTTTTGTTTTGACTCTGATTCCGCTGTTTTTTATTTCATGTGGTGGAAATAAAGTTGAGCGCCCTACAGGTCTTTTAATAGATGCAGAGGCTTACGAAAGGATCCCTAAAAAGGCACGTCTTGTCTCCAGGGAATATGATGATCTTCCTTCTGCCGTGGACTTGCGGGATTATGTTCCGTTAACAGGTAATCAGGGACAATATAAAACTTGTACGGCATGGTCTACCACATATTGTGCAATGACAACCACAGAATCAGTTGGATTGGGACGTGTTGGACGACAGGTTGCAGCCAACAATGTTTTTTCACCGTATTTTTTATTCAGAACATGTAAGCCAAATGAATATATACCGGAAGAAGGAATCAGCATAGAAGAGGCTTTATATACACTAAAATACGACGGTGTGCCAAAAAGGGATTTTCAGGAAACATTGATTGAATATAAAGATTTTGAGATGGATCTTTATGACGGAGAATACCTGTATAAAATCGGTGATTATGCAACTTTGTTCTCATGGTATGAAGAGGATTCAAATATTAAAATCCAGGCAGTAAAAAAAAGTCTTTCCCAGAACAAGCCTGTTGTGATTTCGTTTTATGGTTATCCAAGTTCTTTTTACAGTTACGATGGTGACAGATGGTATCCTCAACGCTGGGAGATGGATAGAGATAGTGCTCATGCAATGGTTGTTGTGGCCTATGATGACGATAACTATGGAGGTTCTTTTTTATTCCAGAACAGCTGGGGACCTGAATGGGGTGCCGATGGCTGCAAGTGGGTGACTTACGAGGATTTTGCAAAGTATACTCGCGGTGCATACGAGATGAGTTCTGTGCGTTTTGCAGCTGAGCGGTATTGGTCTGAACAAGGGCCTGAGCCTCAGCCAGAGCCACAACCGGAACCAGAGCCCGAACCAGTGATTACGAAAATTTACCAGGGCAGTTTTTCCATTCCCATGGCTTATCGTGACAGATCTATTGAAGTTGAATTGGATGATGACGTTTATTACGCAAAGGATTCATTCAGTTTTACAGATAGATTCAGGCTGGAACTGACTAATACAAAGCCTTGTTATGTTTATGTTTTTGGTTCAGATGAATCTACTGGAAAAGCAACACGGCTGTTCCCCGACAAAAACACATCAGCGCTTTTGGATTATTCAAGCAACACAATAGCCCTGCCGTCTGAGGATAAGTGGATAATGTTTGATTCTGTAGCAGGTACAGATTACCTGGTGGTGCTTTATTCGCTTGATGAACTGGACCTTGACAGTATCATGGCCTCCTACGAAAGAGCTGTAAGAAACGGATTGACAGGAAGATATAATCTAAAAGACAGAGTTCAAAAGGCATTGGATCTTGAGGAACTGGAAATCATGGACGACAGCCGGATTGAATTTTCACGGGACTCCGTTCAGTTTGAAGGCTGGGTGGAAGACGACGAAAATGCCGGCATCCTCCCAGTGCTTTTAGTTTTTGACCACGAGTAATAATCAGCGGAATTTTGCAAGAAGTTCTTCAGGGCTGATTTCAACACAAGTTCTGATGAGGTTCTTAAAGTCATCGTTAACCAGCTTTTTGAGTTCTTTCATTCCGTCCGAATCCAGTTTGTATGGAGTTGACGGTGACGGTATGATTGCAGAAACGCATGTGTCCGTATATTTGCTTCCTTCGTAAACTGATTTTATCGTGATTTTGACCTTTGTCGTTTTCTTGGGGAAATTGATGTAGTTGAAATATACCTTGTCGTCAAAGGTGACAGTTTGTGAACCACCGTTAACCAAATCTTCAACAAGTATTTCCTTGAGGCGTGAGTTTTCCTTGTAGAGTTTGAGTTTGTTCAGCGCTGTATATCCGTTCAAGATGGACATGCCCTGCATCTCTTCTGTAAATTCAACCGTGATTGATTCACCGATGCCGTTTCCTTGTGCTCCTTCCACCCACGGGATGTGCCTGTAATTCCACCAGTAGGGATGGCATTTGCAGCCGACTTCAAAACAGCGTTCAAGATTTACAGGAGCATAGTTGATTTTTCTTCCGCCAAGAGTTTCAGAAAAAGAAGAGCTTGCGCTTATGCTTTTAAAGTAATAGTCGTGGTATTGGCCTTCGTGATATTCCTCATCGTCATCGTATTCAAGCTTACCGTCATGCTGAAAGTTGGTAAAGTATTGGGTAATCTGGTTGCCGAAAATAAAGATGTATTTGTCGTCTTCCTTGGGGCCGTATGTAAATTTCGTAAAGCCGTCGCGGTCTGTAGCAAGTGCTGACCTGTCATATTTGACAAAAAAACCGTCATATGGGAAAGCAAAATAGATTTCCTTGTCGGTATAGTATAGTCCGCTTTCTCCTTCTTCGCCTATTCCAATGTAATCAACATCGCTGGGATACTTTGAATAATCAACTACTTGAACTGCAATAAGTCCGTCCTTGATTCCATTGTCAATGATGAAAGTTGCGTATTCATCCTTTTTGGAAATGTCCCATTCTTCAATGTCACCGCCGAAAATCCAGTTTCCACCGCGATAATCAGAAACATAATACCAGTAGTCCTCTATGCCATCCACATTGAATTTTTCCCTTGTCCGCCCATATACGGATATTTGTATTCCGTGATACCAGTCGAGCATTTCATAATCATTTGCATATAGTTTGTTGACCTTGTTTTCTCCACTGTAGGAAGACCATGAGATTTCAAATGAACTTATTTTTTTGCTTGTTAAGTCGGGTTGGGAATACACATATGCCCTGTCCTTTGCTGTATATTTCTTTAATCCAAGATAAACTGCCGGAAGTCCCTGTATCATCGTGTCGGAATTTGGCAGAATGGTCTGGGTAAATGGTTTGATTAAAAATGCAGAATCCCTGTAGACAAAGCCTCCCTTATTGTTGAAATCCATGTAATCCTTGTCCTGTTCAATTACACAGGATTTGCCGTCGGGGAACATGTAATCCAGCAAGGCCTTCTTTTCTTGATCCGTACCTGTTGATTTTGTAAAGTCGATGTTTTTTTCAGGGGGTGGATCAAGGACAAGGCATTTAACCGTATCATCATTTCTGCTGATGAATCCGTAACGGCATGAACCGCTTGCAATGGAGCCACCGTTTCCACACCAGATTTGATATTCTCCAAGTTTTTTTCGTTTCTGGTCCTTGTTTATTGTAAAATGAATTCTTTTATCTGAACTAAGCCAGCTTGAAGGAAATGCATCTTCACCGGTAATCTCAGGAAAATCCACGTAGGAAATATTTTCTTCAGGTTCTGTCCCGTTTGATTCGTTTGTCTTGCTGCAAGAAATAAAAGAACACAGAATCATGAGCGTGAAAATGGAGAATAATCTATTTGCCATAAACCACCTCTCTTTAGAATATGTAAAATTCTATCATAGATGGTGGCTTTTGACAATGTGGAAGAGGATTAGTCTAATCGAAAACTGCTTTGCTGAACAATTCTTCAAGAAGTTGGTCTGTTTCATCCTTGAGTGCATTGCATGAATCAACAAGAATGAAAATCCTCATCGGCTCCTGAATGCGGTTTTGGGATGGCTTTATTGCATAGAATGTCTGATTTCCTTCGGATTTGTTTTCACTGCTATTTCCGGCTCGAGATGCTAAGTCTGCGGGGTGCTCACATTTTACTGTTGACAGTTTTCCGGGATTAATTGTTGCTTCATACAGATAGCCTATCTGTCCATTGCGAAAATCAGTATAGCTTGTTGGATCTTCAAATGTGTATTTTGTAAATGTTTTTCCACTGATTTCCTGCTTTTCGGTTTTAGTTGTCTTCAGTTTTGCCATCAAACGATCTTTTTCTTTGCTTGTATAGATTGATTCAGGATAAGCCATAATGAGAACGCTGATACCAACTGAATGTCCGTTGATGGAAAAATCATTTGGTCCAAGAAGACATATTGCGGGGCTGTTTTCTGAAAACTCATTCAACTGAAGGTTCCATTTTGGCTTGCATGGAAAAGAAATGCCAAGCATTGTGCTGTAAACATAATGCCATCCATCTTCCATGTCCGAAATATGCCATACCGTGTTTGCATCATATTTTTCTTTAGAAGAACTTTCCTTTATCTGGTTTTTTACTATCCGTAAGAGTTCCTGATCTTTTACATTTTCTTCTGGAATTGATCCGCCGTTTGTAAGCGTGTAATATGCATTAAAAGGTGTATTGCACATGAACTGACAGTAGGCATAATCCTGAATAAAGGCTTCAGAAATGTAATAGTCCTTCATCTCCATGTATTTTTCCAGTTCATTGTTTCCCTCGATTGTCTTACATGCAGAGGTAAGGTAATTGCCATAAATCCAGTGGTGCTCGGCTTTTTCCGGATATGCTGAATCTATGTCGGAGAAAAGTTTTGTTATCTCTGAAGACTTGATCTGGTCAAAATTGTACAGGCATCGTGCGGCAAGGAGCTGGAACAGTTTTTCATCATAATTTGCCTTTTTCTTCTTTTTCAGATAGTTGTAAAGGTTTTTGGCTGACTTTAACTGTGATGCTTTTTTGTCCTTGTTCTGCAAATCCGGATTTTTTATGGCAGGGTAGGCATTCCCAAAATCAACCAACAACTGACTTAGCTTTGAGTCGTCTGGAAGATTGTCAAAATTGATTGCGGCGGGAGTTGCCATTGCGGCAAATACATTCAACAAGGCAATACAAAAAATCATAATTAACTTTTTCATCATAATTGTCTCCTTTTTATTATCTTACATTAAATTATATCGTAAATACTGTCTGAATACAATAGTAAATATCGGTTTAGAAAATTCAGTTGAAATCTCCTTCTTTCTGGTTTATACTTATTCTATTGTAGGAAAAATAATAGGAAGGTTAAAATGGCTTACAAAATCATAACGTATTCTGTTTATGCTGTGTTTCTTCTGCTCATACTTTGGGGCGGGAAATTTGCCGGATTCAAGAAATTCCATGATGACTTTATGGATCTTGATGTTACAAAACCAGTCCGTGGTCTGGCCGCCATAGGTGTTATATGTCACCATATTTCACAGGAAGCGGATTTTCAGGAAACTGGTGTGATGAGTCTTTTTGTGAATATCGGATTCCTTTTTGTGGCAATTTTCTTCTTCTGCTCGGGATACGGACTTGTTAAGAGCCTAAAAACTAAGCCGGATTACTTCAAGGGTTTCTTCCGCCGCAGACTTACAGTTCTTGTGATTCCGTATTATGTCAGCATTGTTCTTTATACGATTTTCTATTTTGCAACTGGAACTAGATTTGCACCTGTTCAGTGGATTACAAACACGCTCGGTGTTACGCTTGTAAACTCTTACTGCTGGTATGTGATTGTCCTTGCGATTCTTTATGTAATTTTCTATCTGGTGTACAAGAAGATTAAGAATGACAAAGTTCGTCTTGGAATCATGCTGGGCGTCCTGCTTGTCCTTGGCGTTGTTTTTGCCGTAAACGGTCACTTTGCATGGTGGGGCGGTAAAAAGAACTGGTGGCTCCGTGGCTATGATCCTACTTGGTGGAAGCAGCAGTATGTGTTCTGGTTCTCCGGTGAATGGTGGGTTAATTCTACTATTGCATTCTGGCTTGGACTTCTTTTTGCTACATACGAGGAAAAAATCGTTGCATGGTTCAAGAAACTGTACTGGCTCAAGTTGCTGGGAGTTTTGATTCTTGCCTTTGGAACAATGGTGCTTACTTTCTGGAGTCAAGGCAGATTCGGTTACTGGACGGAATGGAGCGGACAGGGACCTGGAATCCTTAACAAATACATCACGCTGCTTCTGCAGTTCCCGTTTGTTATCTTCTTTGTAATGTTCGTTTTCCTCTTGATGATGAAATTTCATTCAAGCAATCCTGTTACAAGATTCTTTGGAAAGATTTCGCTGGAAACCTACATGATGAACCTTATGGCAATAACCTTCTGCCGCAATCTGGGAAGATTTGTTTCGGTCAACACATGGCAGTACAAGGCTCTGTACATTGTATCCGTTGTTGCACTGACGATTGCACTTGGATTACTGTACAAGCTGATAAATTCATTTTTCATCAACATGATTAAGAAGCCTGCGACAAAAAGCTGAGGTGAGCTTAGGTTGTGAAAAGAGAAAAAGGTCTTGAGCGTCATGTACAGATAGTACTTGTGCTTATTACATTGGTAGTTATTCTCGGTGGCTTGTTTTTGCTGATGTTCTGGCCGGGCACGTTCAGGAATCGTAATAATACTCAGGAAGCAGGAAATGACAGGAATTATCATTTTCTTGTCCTGGGTAAATCCAGCAACATTTCTTCTCTTGGGCAGGTATTCAAGGGGGCAGACAGCATAAGCGCGGATTATAATACTGTGGTTGAGCTATATGTCCCGGAAACTCTTGCAGATGATGTTTCCATGGAAGAGCTGTTCAACTATGCTTCTTTTGTAAATGCAGACGGAATAATCGCTTATGTTGATTCAGACTATTCCACAATTAAACCACTTCAGCGGACGGACGGATCCGAGATTCCGGTAATCACTCTGGGGCATTATACTCAGTCTGTTCCGCAGGTCTGCTTCATCGGCACAAACTATTCTGAGCTTGGGCGTACAATTGCACATGAATGTATAAACCTGCTGGATGGAGCCGGTGCAGTTTATGTTTACACAACTGACTTGGAAAACAATCCTAATTACAGCAACATGATGAACAGTTTTCAGCATATTATCTCTGCCTATCAGAATATGTCTCTTCAGGTTCTGTCTGTATCTGGAAGCGATGCAGATTTTCTTACCGCAATGGAATCAGTAATCTCATCAGACAATAATGGAGATAAAATACCCCTGCTTGTCTGTGTGTCGGAAGAGGATACAATACGTTGCATTCAGCTGCTTACTGAGCTTCATTTTGAAAACAAAGTTCAGCTTGTGGGAATGGGAAATAACGAGACCCTCCTGCGCTATTTTGAACGCGGTGCAATCCGTGAACTGATTTATGTTGATCAGGAAAAAATCGGCCGCACTGCAATGACGGAATTAATCGAATACAGGAACACAGGACATTCAAACAACTATATTGCAGCCGATGTGGAAATATTAAGGAGCGGAAAATGAAAAAAAAGCCCGCTTCTTCTTTAGTAAAATTCCTTGCCGACAAAAGCTTTAGATGGAAAATCATGGTCTGCGTGATTTCTGCTCTGATTGTCATGTGTGTAAGCCTTTTCCTTTTGCTGAATATAGACTTGCGTGCCATGAATGTAATCGAGGACACATATGTTTCAAATGCAGAGTTGAATTCATATCTTGAGACAATCCGTGAGGCAGAGCAGTCCGTGGAAGACTATGTTGAATACCGCACGTTTGAAAGCATAGATACATACTACACTTACCGCTCAAAGATAATGGAATACCGCTCATTCCTGCATCAGAATCCATCCAGTGATGTAATAGAACAGAAATCTTTTGTTGTGAATCAGCTTTCGTATACATTTGAAAATTTCAGTAACCGCGTCATAGTTGCAAGGCGTTCAAATAATGACAGTCAGCTTGAGGAGTATTTTCCTAAAACCCGCGAGTGTTACCGTTATCTTGTTGGGCAGGTCTCCGAGCTGAACAATCTTCTTTTGCAGAGTAATGCCCGGTCTTATACAGATAACCGCAACAGCATAAATATTGTACATCAGCGCAGCATTGCATTTTTCTGTTTTATGCTTCTTCTGGTTTCTTTTTTGCTTTACCTGATCATCACATCAATTACAAAACCTCTGGGAGACATTTCCACGGTTGCCCTGCGTGTTGCAGAACGTGATTTTGATGTGCCGCTTTTTGAGCGTGACACACATGATGAGATAGGAAACATCTGCCGTGCGTTTGACCGCATGATTATAAGTATCCGAGAATACATCGAGACAATCTGGAAAAAGGCAAGAACCGAAAATGAGCTCAGGGAAAAAGAGATAGAGATGAGGGCGTTGTATTCTGATGCCCAGCTGCGTGCGTTGCAGAGTCAGATTAACCCGCACTTTTTATTCAATACACTGAATACAGGCGTTCAGCTTGCCATGATGGAGGGAGCGGACAAGACAAGTTATTTTATCGAGCAGGTGGCAAGTTTCTTCCGGTATAACATTCAGCAGCAGAAACAGGTTGCCACGATAGATGAGGAGCTAGGTCTTGTTGACAACTTTGTTTACATAATGAAAGTACGCTTTGGTAAACGTCTGGAATTCATAAAGGATGTTCAGGAAGGAGAATTCTTGGAGCTTGTTCCGACCATGACACTGCAGCCTCTGGTGGAAAACTGCATAAAGCATGGATTAAAGAATACGATGGGCCGCGTGGAGCTTAAGGTCAGCCGCATAGATGGATTTGTAGAGATTAGAATCAGCGATAACGGTGCAGGCTTTGATGAGGAAATAAGGCAGAAGATTCTTGTTCCGATTCATAAGGAAGAGGTTGTCCTTGCAGATGAAAAAAGTATCAGTGACAGTGAGATAAAAAAACATGATGATGAAAAGAAACTTTCGGACGGAGAGATGCACAACGGAATAGGATTGATAAATGTACTTCTTCGCCTGAAACTCTATTTCCACCGGGATGATGTTTTTGACATTCCTCCTGGAGAACCTGGAAAGGGAGCGACTTTTATAATAAGGGTGCCTGAAAATGTATAATGTCTTGATAACTGATGATGAACAGATTGTAATTGATTCTCTTGAGTTCATTATGAACAAGGATTTTCCTGATCAGATAAAAGTTTTTTCCGCATTGTCAGGAACAGAGGCAATAGAGATAACGACAAAAGAAAAAATAGATATTGTGTTCATGGACATTCACATGTCGGGAATCAACGGCCTTGAGACTGTCAGCTGCATCCTAAGGTTAAAGCCGGAAACAGTTATCATAATGCTTAGTGCCTATGACCGTTTTCAATATGCGCAGGAAGCCATCAATATCGGTGCGTTCAAATATATTACAAAACCGGTGAACCGTAATCTTGTCGTGCAGACTGTACGCGAAGCCATGAATCAGGTGGATAAGATGCGGGGTCAGTTTTCATCAGATCAGGAACTGCATAAAAAGCTGGACCTCATTTCCCCGATGGTTGAAAGTGATTTTATTTATTCATGTATTTTCAGCAACGAGAAGAACACGGATGTCTCAACTTTTTTTGAATACTTTAACATCACGGAGACACACTGGTGCTTTTGCTGTCTTGAGCTTCCGGGTGTTACAACAGAAAATCAGTTTCAGGTCTACAGCAATATAAGGGCCCTGCTTAATTCACATTGCAAATGTCTTTTGGGCTCTTTCATGTCAAACCGTCTGGTGATATTTTTCCCAATCTCTGTGCCGTCGGAAATAACACCTGCAGAGGCAATGAAAAACGACGTGAACCGTGCATTCAATTTGATTGCGATTAACATAAGCCAGAAAGTACGTGCGGGCGTAAGCATCATTCAGCAGGACACAGGCCTTATGTCACAGAGCTATAATCAGGCATTGGAGGCACTTAACCGTACAGATAAAGATGGAGGCATAATATTTTATTCCGGAGAAGAAGATGAAGAGCAGAGCCCGATTGAAAATTCATGCGAGAGAATTCTTGGACGTCTTGGAATCGGTGATGGAGCAGGAGTAAAATATCTTACGGCGGAATACATAAGCAATCTGTATAATTCCGGGGCCGACATAAATAAGATTAAAAACCTTTTGTTTGAGCTTTTGATCCGGGCACGTGACACCACAAACAGCCTGAGCAGTTCACTTCAAAAGACATCGTATAGCAACGAGGCATTTGATTCGATATTCGGATTTTTTTCAAACTGCAATGAGAGAGTTCAAATCGAGGATTTTGTTCAGCAGCGTTTGTTTGAATGTGCAAGTCATGTCACAAAGATAAGGACTAAAAAAGAGAACCCGGTGATAAAGAAAGTCACGCAGTATGTTCAGGACAATCTTTCAAAGGAACTGTCGCTTGACAATGTTGCACAGACAGTGAACATGAGTTCATTCTATCTTAGCAAGCTGTTCAAGGAAGAGACAGGAGAAACATTCATAAACTATGTAACGGATCGCCGCCTGGAAAAATCATGTACGCTTCTAAGGGAAACAGAAAAATCAGTAAAAGAGATAACTGCGGATGTCGGCTACAACGATCAGAATTATTTCAGCAAGCTGTTCAAGAATAAATACGGTCTTTCACCTACAGAATATAGAAATACATCGGAGGAGAGAAAATGAAGTATATTAAAAAACTGATGAATGTATTTTTGATGACTCTTGTTTTGTTTTTAACCGCTGCATGTGATAAGTCAGAAACAGAATCTACAGGAAAAAATGCGCTTGAGGTGGAGACAAAAAAAGGTCCTGTAATAGGTTTTTCAATTGATACTCTTGCAATAGAAAGATGGCAGCGTGATCTTGATGTTTTCATGGGAGAGGCAAAGGAGCTTGGTGCAGAGGTAATTGTCCAGAATGCGGGAAACAGTGTGGAGGAGCAGAACAGGCAGCTGCTGTATCTTGCGGGAAAAAATGTTGACGTGATTGTAATTGTTGCAAAGGACGGTGTTCTGCTGGCAGATACTATCGATAAAATTCTTGCAAAGGGTATTCCTGTTATTTCCTATGACCGCCTGATATTGAATACTCCTATAAACCTCTACATCACGATAGACAGTGAGCAGGTTGGATATCTTATGGGACGCGGAATGTTGGGAAAAACAACTCATAAAAAATGGACGTGCATTCTTGGGCCACAGGAAGACTACAACATGTCCATGATTATGAAGGGTCTGGAAAAATCAATTGAAAATACAGGCATTCTGATTGAACAGACTCATTACATCGACGGCTGGAACTACGACCTTTCTCATCAGCTGATGGTGAAGATGATAACGGAAGATGCAGTCCCGAATGTTGTCGTGTGCGGAAACGATGCGGTTGCCGACAGTGTGATACTTGCACTCCAGACATATAAGCCGGGCAGGCATGTTTTCATCTGCGGACAGGATGCTGATATCGCGGCATGTCAGAATATTGTACGAGGCCTGCAGGATTTTACGATTTACAAGCCTATTACAGATCTTGCTAAAAAGGCGGCACAGTATGCGGTGTTGCTGGCAAAGCATGATTCTCTTGAAGACGGACCAGAAAAACTCACGACCATAGACAACGGTTATGCCCAGATACCGGCCCTTATGCTTGAACCTGTGCTTGTTGATAAGAGCAACATAGACAAAGTGGTCATAGAATCAGGTTTTCACACAAAGGGTGAGGTCTACCGCGATTAAAATCTGATTAGTAATTTTTTAAAAACAAAAAATTCTAGATGAAAAGCCCTCAAAAAAACCAGATTTTCTGTAAATTTGCATAAAATACCAAAAAATTTCAGAAAGTCGGTAAATTTCCTTGCTTTTTTTATTTTATAATGAAACCATCAACGAAAAATCGTTTGGAGGTTTTTATGAAAAAGATTTTCGCAGTATTACTTGCTGGTGCAATGGTTCTTTCATTCATCGGATGTAATGGCTCAGGCTCAAAGTCTGTAAAAGTTGGTGTATCTATGCCTACAAAAGACTTGCAGCGCTGGAATCAGGATGGTGCAAACATGAAGTCACAGCTGGAGAAGGCTGGATATCAGGTAGACCTTCAGTTTGCAAACAACGACATCGCAACACAGGTTTCACAGATTGAAAACATGGTAACTGGAAACTGCAAGGTTTTGGTTATCGCTTCTATCGACGGTTCTGCCCTCAAGAACGTTCTTGACAGTGCAAAGAAGAAGCAGATTCCTGTTATTGCTTATGACCGCTTGATCATGAACTCAGATGCAGTTTCTTACTATGCAACATTCGACAACTACAAAGTAGGAACAATTCAGGGTGACTATCTTGTAGACAAGCTCGGCCTCAAGACACGTGGTACTTCAGATCCAGTTTACATGGAATTCTTCACTGGTGACCCGGGTGACAACAACATCAACTTCTTCTTTGGTGGTGCAATGGATGTTCTTAAGCCATACCTCGACAGTGGTGTAATCGTATGTCCTTCTGGACAGACAGCAAAGGCTCAGGCTGCTACATTGAACTGGTCAACAGAAGAGGCTCAGAAGCGCATGGAGAACCTTATCTCTGCTAACGGATACGGACCAAAGGGAGCAAAACTTGACGCTGTATACTGCTCAAATGACTCTACAGCACAGGGTGTAACAAACGCTCTTGTTTCTGCAGGTTATGATGCAAGCAACTTCCCGATCATCACTGGTCAGGACTGCGACATCCCATCTGTAAAGAACATGCTCAAGGGTCTCCAGGCTATGTCAATCTTCAAGGATACACGTACTCTTGCTTCAAAGGTTGTTGATATGGTTGATGCTATCATGAAGGGCTCACAGCCACCAATCAATGATACAAAGACATACGACAACGGAACTGGAATCATTCCTTCATTCCTTTGCGAACCAGTATTCGGTACAGTTGACAACTACAAGGCTTTGCTTGTTGACTCTGGATACTACACAGAAGATCAGCTGAAATAGTCTGAACTGAACTAAATGTGGCTGTCCTACATAAAACAGGGCAGCCATTTTTTAAGAACAACGAAATAAAGAGGGATTCCAATGGCTAAGACATTATTGGAAATGAAAAACATAACCAAGGTGTTTCCTGGTGTAAAAGCGCTAGACAACGTAAACCTGACGGTTGAAGAAGGCGAGATTCACGCTATCTGTGGTGAGAACGGTGCCGGTAAGTCAACCCTGATGAACGTCTTGAGCGGCATTTATCCTTATGGAACATACGATGGCGACATTATCTATGATGGTAATGTCTGTAAATTTCAGACAATCAGAGACAGTGAAGCTAAGGGAATTGTTATTATCCACCAGGAATTAGCACTTGTCCCGCTTCTTACAATTGGTGAAAACATGTTCCTCGGTAATGAGAGGGGAACCAAAGCAAAGATTAACTGGTCTGAAACATTTGACAAAGCCGACGAACTTTTGAGAATGGTCGGTCTAAAAGATTCATCAAAAACCTTGATAAAGGATATTGGTGTTGGAAAACAGCAGTTGGTAGAAATCGCCAAGGCATTGGGCAAGAACGTAAAGCTTCTTATTCTTGATGAGCCGACTGCATCTTTGAATGATACAGAAGCAAAGCACCTTTTGGATCTGCTTCTTGAATTCAAGAAAAATGGAATGACTTCTATCATCATCTCTCACAAGTTGAATGAAGTCTCCTATGTTGCTGATAAAATCACCGTCATCCGCGACGGTTCAACAATCACGTCACTTGATAAGAAAAATGATAATTTCACTGAAGATACAATCATTTCTGCCATGGTTGGACGCAGCATCACAGACCGTTTCCCAAAGAGGGAAAGTCATGTTGGCGAAGTCTGCTTTGAGGTAAAGGATTGGAGCGTAGACCACCCGGTATTCGACGGAATAAAAGTCTGCGACAAAATCAACTTTAACCTCAGGAAGGGCGAAGTACTCGGTATCTCAGGCCTTATGGGTGCCGGACGAACAGAGCTTGCAATGAGCATCTTCGGACATTCATACGGATCAAACATACGTGGTCATATATACATGAACGGGAAAGAGGTCAGTTTCCCGAACGTAAAATCTGCTATCAAGGCGGGACTTGCTTATGTAACAGAAGACCGCAAGGGTAACGGACTTATTCTTTCTGAATCAATCTGTAAGAATACAACTGCCGCAAAGCCGGAAAAAATCTCAAAGCATTATGTTCTGGACTTTGACAAGGAACGCGCCTACTCAGAGGAAATGGCTAAGGAAATGCATACAAAGTGTGCAACCGTCATGGAGGATGTAGGAAACCTTTCCGGTGGAAACATGCAGAAGGTTCTTCTTGGAAAATGGCTCTTTGCAGAACCGGATATTCTTATTCTTGACGAACCAACACGCGGTATCGATGTTGGTGCAAAATATGAGATTTACTGCATCATCAACCGCATGGTGGCAGAAGGAAAATCTGTGATAATGATTTCTTCCGAAATGCCGGAGATTCTGGGCATGTGCGACCGCATCTATGTCATGAACGAAGGAAAGATGATTGCAGAGATGAGTGGCAAAGAAGCAACTCAAGAGAAAATTATGACGGAAATAATCAATTCCGGTAAAAAGGATATTTAGGAGATAACGATGGGAAATACTAAATCAGCTGGCATTAGGGACTCGATGAAGTCCACGCTAAAAGGCAACACCATGATGTTTATACTCGTTGGTGTAATGATCTTATTTGAAGTACTGATTCAACTTGGTGGTCACGGTTCTCTGTTTGCACCACAGAATATCACAAACATTATTCGTCAGAATGCATACGTAGCTATTTTGGCAACAGGTATGCTCTGTTGTATTCTTACCGGTGGTAACATCGATTTGTCTGTCG
>JAGADS010000064.1 GCA_017613485.1 Treponema sp. | reverse complement strand
GTAAGGGATACTATAGACCTGCAAGGATCGGAGATTGACATTCCTTCTGACTCTGTGCTTGAATTTGCCGGCGGAGGCATCAAGAACGGAGACATACATTTCAACAACACGCTTATTTCAGGTTATGCCAGATTCACAGACTGCAGCTACAGCGGTCGGATCATAAACGATGAGGTAGAGCTTGAATGGTTTGATTTTAGGGTCAGGGGCACAGATGGAAATGTTGAAACTTATTCTTTCATGCAGGAAGTCAACAGGGAATATGTAACAATAACGATAGATACATACAAGCCTGAGATCCTGCAGCAGATTATTGACTGCTGTAAGTCCGGTGCACAGCTTAATGTGGATAAAGTCTATGGCATCAAGGCTCCTGTTACGATCAGGAAAAAGATATATCTGAAAGGCTATGACAGAAGTGAAGGAATCTATGCAAACATGATTGCACAGAACATGGAGTATGGCTTTCACAATTGCGGTTTGTTCGGCTCACTTTTTGTCGTGGAGGATGGGGGAGAGATTTCCATGCAGGGGCTTTCACTCATAGGATATACAAGCCTTTACATGGGCGGTCAGCTGTGGGAAAAATGCTATGGAAACGGCAATCCTCTTCCTAAACCCGTTTGTATATGCGGTATAGATGTCAAGCGAGGGGGAAGAATAAACGAAGTCCATGATTCAAGCTTTGTGGCGTTCACTTATGGAATACGCAGTGACGGCGGCTCAATCGGTTTGATAAGGAATTCATATTTCAGTCTGTGCCGCTTTGGTTTCTGGGCAAATAATACGTCCAATTTTGAATGCCGCGGATGCAGGTTCAATTCAAATGAGCTGAATTTTCATTTTCACGAGAAAAACCTGAATTACATAGGCCCTTCGACCAATTGGGAACCGCTTCATGAGATTGACGGAGATCAGATAGCAAGAATGGGTGGCGGTGTTTATCTGGGAAACTGCGAGAATGTCAAGATAACGAACAGCCGCTTCGAATTCAATTTTATCCAGGCAATCATAGACAACACGGCAAAGAACGTTACGATCCACAACTGCATAATGGATACAGCCACACTTTGCCATGTAGCGGTAAACAATCAGGGTAAAAGAACTGCCTCAAGCTACAGTCCTGCAATAGACAACTTTACGCTAAGTTCATGTACTTTGGCACGTGGAGCCAGATGTGACATAAGGGATGAACCCAGTATCCCAGGATTCGGTATTTTCTATTTCGCTGACATAGGAGACAGGGGAGGCGTGATTACTTTCAAGAACATAATAGTTTCTGATGATATGGAGGTTGACAAAAACATCGATGCCCATTACGAGGACATAGTTTTTGATATCTTCAATACATCTTCCGTAAATCCTTGTGTCCTAAACCTTGAGGGAAACTCTTTCTACAGTGCGGAGGCAACAAAAATCTTCAATGCAGTACAAGGAAGCTCAGGTTCCTTCAGGATAAATGATTTTGGTAATGAATATGGTGATAAAACCATGATATCAGGAGTTTCTTCGGTAATTACAATAGTGGAGAAATAATATGAAAAAATGTTTGTTAAAATTGTTTTTTTTACCCTTGGTTTTGATTGCTTCAATCAGCTGTAAAGTTGATCTGGATTATGAGGCGGACAAAATCTATTCAGACAAGGCTCCGGCGGATTCTGCCATGGGATACAGAAAAATCCGGACTGATGCATCATTCGGCTCTCAGGTTTCTTCTGCAAACTATGTATACGTTGTGGACTCAAGTTTTGACTTGGATGGAGCTTCTGTAACAGTTGGAGAAAAGTCAATAATAAAATTCACGGAAAACGGAAGCATAAGGAACGGAAAAATAACGTTCAACAAGACTTATCTTGATGGAAAAATCAAATTCAAGAATGTGGAATTTGACGGTACGCTTGCAAACAGAAATGTAATCTTATCCTGGTTCGGACCTAATAAAACGGCCGAGGAAGATAGGGATGCCGCAAGAAAAAACACACAGATCATCTCTGAGGTTCTTGCATGCATGGGAGACACTTTGATTGTTGACGGTTTTTATCCTGTAAGCTCTGTAATTGAGATAAAAAGATCAATTAACGTAAGAAGCGTGGATTGGAATGAAAAGCTGTGTACCGAGACTTACGAGAACAGCTATGAGCCGTCAAACGGATTTTATGCAGCAAACGGAAACGGTTCAATTTTCAGGTTCCATCAATATCAGGACGAGAATGACAAGTACCATGTAGTCGGAAGCATGAACATGTTCGGTATTTACCTAAAAGGAGATCCAGAGAAATATCTGAATGCAACAAATTATGAGACAGACGAGACAAAGCTTACCTATGGTGTTTTCCTTCCATGGGGTGGTTCGCTGGCTGCTGTATATAACTGTAAGTTTGAGGGATTTACGCAGGGCATAAGGTCTTTGGGCGGATTCATAGAAAAGCTGCAGAATACAACATTCAATGCATGTGAGCTTGGTTTTTATGCGATTTATGCTTCTGATTTTGAGGTATTCAGCTGCAAATTCACAAACTGCATGCCAAATTACAAGCTTACCAGAATTCCAGATGAATCAAGCCTAAGGCAGATTGGATGCGGTTTCATGATAGAAGGCTGCGGAATGGTTAACTGTGCTAACTGTCTTTTTGAGAATAATTTCATAAACCTCATCATAAACGAGGTGGCAATAATCATAAATATCTCAAACTGTAAATTTATCAATCCTGTTTACAATGATATTTATGTTTACAATAATTATAACTATGTT
>JAGADS010000063.1 GCA_017613485.1 Treponema sp. | reverse complement strand
CAATATTGGGGCAAGAATAAATGAAATCCTTTTTTCACTGGTCCATTCCCATGTATTGGCGAAAAACGGATTTACTTCGATTATCCATACCAACCATAAACAAAGCGCAAATAATGTTAATAAAAGAACCGATGATTTTCCTTTCATTTTTTCTCTCCTGAGAGCCGCATTATCTCTCACTCTCTTTATTGTTGACTTCAACAGATGTTATACAGGTGTCCTGATATTTTGTTCCCTTGTAAACTTCAAGAATTGTGAGCTTAACATGTTTCACTTCTTCTGGAAGAATAATCTGTGTAAACTCAACTTCATCCCTGAAGTTAATTTCTTTTTTTATGCCTGTATCAGTTTCAAGGCGTGCTTTTTTGATGCGGTTATTTTCCTTGAAAAGATGGGGTTTCAAAGGATCAACATATCCGTTAAGGATTCGGATATCCCAAGGCAGTTTGGAAGAATACATCATGTCAAACTCAAAAGTCTCTCCAATTCCGTCGTCTTTTTTCCCTTCGACCCAGGGTTTTATCTGATTACTCCATGAATTTACTTGATGGTGTTTTACTGGTATAGTATAGACTTTGCCAGTGTTTTCAGGTGCATAAGAGGTTTTGCTTTCTTTCAGATAAGATGAAACCTTGTAAGCTTTAATACTACCGCCATTGTTTTGTCTAAATGAAGGTGATGAAAAATATTTTTCGACAGCTTTTTTATCATCCTTTAAGAATTCAGAAGTATGTTCTAAAAATGAATAGCAAAGTACATTCGGTTCACTCAGCCATCCCCATTTATCATCTTCATTTACTTTGACTGTATATGTATCGATAATTGTAAAGTGATGCTCTAGCTTCATGTTTTTATCAAAAAGTTTAAGATGCTTGTATCCATATTTGTCAATATACATTTCTGCATTTTGGGAATCATATTTGTTTGAGCCAAGTTTAAAAGTAAGAGTTGTATAGCGGCTGTCGGTATCTTCTGATACTTCCATGGTATTATAATCATCTATCCAATAAAAATCCTGATTGAAAAGATTGCTTGCTTTATTTACTGTCTCTGTCTTCTCGTAAATTGAAGAGCTTCCGATAGGCTGAGAAATATACTCAAAATATTTTTCAAAAAGAGAAGTGTCATTGGAATATGAGCATAAATTCTTATAATAGTTAAAGTTTTCCATTTCCCAGTCTCTGTCTGAGCTTTCACTTATATTGTCAATCATTGCAGAGATGCAGGTGTCCTGGTATTTTGTTCCTTTGTAAACATCAAGAATTGTAAGCTTTATTGATTTTGAAGGCTTTTTCAGTTCCATATAATTGAAGTAAACCTTGTCCTCAAAATCCATGACATATTCCAGTTTGTTTGTCAGGTCTTCCACTTTCAGTTTCTTTACACGGCTGTTTTCCTTAAATAGCTTCATGTTCTGAACATCTGCATATCCGTTGAGAATTGAAAAACCGTAAACAGGATCTTTGAATTCAATAGAAATTGTTTCGTTTATGCCGTAGCCCTTAACACCTTCGACCCACGGAATATGAGAATAGTTCCACCAGTAAGGATGACATTTGCATCCAACTTCAAATGCCCTGAAAAGATTCATCGGAGCGTAAGCAATATCCTGTCCGTATTGTTTTTCTTTTAAATATGATGAAGCAGAGATGGATTTTACATTATAACTATAGAAAGGAGAATATCCTCCTGTTGATTCTTCGGAATTGGCATAACGGTCATAGTTGTTTTTTCCGTCTGTACGGAAATTTCTGAATAACTGCTTCATACCCTGCCCGTCAATAATAAGAGCCTGGCGTCCTTTAAAGGTGAGTTTCAAGAATCCGTCGTTATCATAGGCAAGAAGTTTCCTGTCCATTTTCATCATTTTCTTTTCATAAGGCAGCATGAAATACATTTCACTGTCATTAAAGAAAAGAACAGACTCATCTTCCTCACCAAGAGTTATCTGTGTCATGGAACCCGCAAAAAGAGAAGCGATTCCACTGATTAAAAACAGAACCAGAAATAAAACATATTTTTTCATTCTATCCCCCTGTGAATCGATGTGGTCATAAACCTAATAATATATCTCAATATCCCATTGTAGTTGCAACATGCAGTGATATTTTCTATGCAGAAATAAGTTGCTTATATTCGATAATTGCAACTTCTTGACCTGAGGTAAAACAATATTCTGCTCTATTGTAAATATCTTTTGCGATTTCTTCGGCTAAATAATATTCCCCGCAATCATCACAAATTTGCGCAGGGACATTACGGAATATTACAGTTGCATTGCCTCTAGTCAAAACGACTTGGGTAAAACCATCTTTCATTTCTCCAAATCTACAAATAGGACAATTCATTTCATATATCTCCTTTCCGTAAAATTATCGGACCATTTTTGTGAATCCGGCTCATAGACTGTAATTACATATTCAGTATCATTTTCAGGGTTGTATGCAGAAACTACGTGAACTGGACGGTTCCCATCAAATCCCAAAATAAGTCTGCTTGGATAAGGTGTGTCTTCAGGATAATCTTTGATAACAATTCCATTTTCTATGACTGATTTTATAGTTTCTGGTGCAAAACTTCGTTCTGCCATTCTTTTAAAAACATGTCCAGAAAAAGAAAAATTCACAATATCCTCCAACAAGATAGTTAATCTATCATAGTATAATTAAGCAGTCGTAACTTACTTCTCCAGAATGAACTCGACGCGGCGGTTTTTCCAGCGGTTTTCGAGTGAGTAGGGGTCTACGATTGTCTCAAGTCCACCTTTGCCTTTTGCGGAAAGTCTGGATGCTGAGATGTGTCCCTCTGTGATGAGCCACTGACGTACGAACTGTGCGCGTTCAAGAGAAAGTGCCTTGAGTCCGCGACCCCATGATCCGTCCTGATTTTCCTCCGGGTTGTCCTCTTCTTTTCCAGCGAACTTATTTGTCGGGTTAGCGTGACCTACAACAGTTACCTTGTATGAGCTGAACTTGTTGAGGATCTGTGCAACACGGTTAAGGATGCGTATGTTGTTTGCCTTTTGCTCAGCGGTAAGGCTACTCTTTTCGATTATCTTTCCGTCTGGACCTGTCTCTCCAGAAAGAATGAAGTCTGCGGCATCACCACGGAATACGATTGAAGGTACTTGCATCTTGAGCACACCGTTTTCAAGAAGGACAAGAACGTCAACCGGAATGATTCCTGTATAAGTTGAGCTAAGTCCAAGCTCGTCTGTAACTGTGTATTCATAAGGATAATCTTCGGCGGACACTACAACCTGACCGTTGTTGCCTCTTCCGTCCCATGTGATGTTTGCGGTGTATGTTCCTGCTTCTTTTCCGGCTGCCATTGACTTTCCGCTTGCCTTCCAGAACTCAGTTCCATTGCGGCTGTCCTTTACAACAAGTGACCATGACTTTATCTTTGCATTTGTCTTTGCATTCAGCTGCATCTTGAGCTCGTCCTCATAACCGTCGTTGTCGGGGCTGAAGTATTTTCCGTTTGCAGGATTTGCACTTGAGGTAACAGAGAGGACCGGTGCCGTAATGGAGGAAACAAATGGAAGTGAATATGTCTCAACAATGTTTCCCTTGTCGTATGAAACTTTCAGGCGGCCTGCAAATACACCTTCTGCTGGATTTGTTGAACCGTCTGTTTTTCCGTCCCAGGTGATTGAGGTAGGTATTGTCTGTCCATTCTTTCCGTTCCAGTTCTTGATGCTCTTTTCGTTTTCATCAAGCACGTCAAGGTTCCATTCTGTGATGCCCTCGTTGAGAGTCGTGATGATGTTGAATGTCTGGGCATCCTTTACGCCGTCTCCGTTTGGACATATTGCCTCATATGCAAGAGTGATGTATGCCTTTGTCTCGCGTGTATCAACAGTGATGTTCTCCGGGAGTTTTGCCTGTCCGCTGTTTCCTGCCTTGTCTGTTGAGAATACCCTTAGTGAATATTTTGCGTTTGGAACAAGGTTTCCTGAGTCATCGGTTCCGTCCCAGATGAAAGGTGTTATCTTAATGCCGTTCTCATTCTGCCATACGATTGTGCGTACAGCTGTGTTCTTGCTGTCGGTGATTTCCATTGTCCACTTGTCTTCTGTTGAACATTCCTTGCTTGAAACTGGAAGTCCCTGTCTTGTGCTTGCTGTTGTGCTCTGTCCGTCCGGTGAGAAGATGTAATATGGTACGGAGATCTCTACCTTTGGTGCAACTGTATCGATTGTGACAGTCTTTGGCTCGGATTCTGCTTCTGTTCCGCTGTTTGCAACTGTCTTGAATACGATTGAATATGTTCCGTCTGCGCAAACTGAACCATCGTCGCTCTTTCCGTCCCATGCGATGGATGGTGGAAGAGTGCTCTGTCCGGAGATGGCCCTTACTTCCTTGCCGTCCTTGTCGCTGATTGTGATTGTGTATGAGTCGATTCCGCTTGTGGCACGTGCAGTGAGATTCAATGTAGTCTTGTCCTGGATGCCGTCGTTGTTCGGTGAAATGTATTCAGGACTTGGTATCAGGAGAAGCTCAGTCTTGCTTGTGTCCAGCGTGAATGGAAGTGATGTTGCAGTTGACTTGTTTCCTGCAAGGTCTTTTCCTGTAAGCTCATAGATGTAGGTTCCGTCTTTTGCAAGCTCTCCATTTTCATCGGAGCCGTTCCATGATATTTCTGGTGGAAGAATTGAGCCGTATGAATATGAACGTATTGTGTTTTTGTTCTCGTCAATGATTCTTGCGTTCCATTCTTTTTCACTTGAATATGAAGGATCCTTTGATGTCTGCTGCTGTGTGAGCTTTAAGCTGCGGCTTGCGTTGAACACCAAATCTGAAACTGCGACCTGTGCTGATGGAGCTGAAACATCAAGTACAAAGACAGGACTATATGCTTTTGGAGGAACATATCCGTTTTTATAGGATGCAGAAACCATTGCCCTGTATTCACCTTCTGGAAGAGTTTTTCCGTCAGAGCCTTTACCGTCAAAGTTCAGCTCTGAGATTGCATTGCCGCTTCCTTTTTTCTCGAATACTGTTTTCTTGTCTGCATTTTCTATTGTGATTGACCATTCCTTGATTGAGTTTACCTTTGACTTTGTCTCCGGGATGCTCACGTCAAATTTAATGGTATCAAGTTTTCCGTCTCCGTTTGGTGAGAAATATTTTGGTCCGCTGATTGCAATTGATGTGACAGGTTTCTCTGCAGAGAATATGATGTTCTGGATCTGTGCCTTTTCTGATTTGTTTCCTGCCTTGTCCGTTGCATAGATCTCATATGTGTAAACTCCGTCCGGCACGATTATGCCATCGTCATTGGTTCCGTCCCATTCAACTATGGGAGATGGAGTTGTGTTGAGCCATTTGTATGTGCGTACCTTTGAGCCGTCTGCATTGTAGATGATTGCCGCACTCCATTCAGGTTCCTCTGAGCCAGTCTGCTTTATCTTTATTGAAGTTTTTTCTCCAACACCAAATGATTTTTCATCTTCGTTCAACTTGTCAAGTGAAATCTGGGGCGGGGTAGTGTCCACGATTACATAGTATTTTGCAGATGTACCGCGGTTGTCGTTGTCATCGGTTGCAGTGAAAATATAATAGTAAAGGCCGTCTGGAGCCACTGTTCCAGGTGTAAGCCCGATTGCAGCCGCTTCTTCTCCAAGAATTCCGTTCCATGAGACTACTTCAGGAATTTCAACTCCGGTCTTGGGCTTGAAAAGATTCTTGAAAAATGAAGAAATCGTCAGCTTCTCCTCATCTTTTCTCTTGTTGCCCACAGTACGGATTACGTTTCCTTTTTCCGTGTAAATCGAAAGCGCCCATTCCTTGATGTATCTTTTTTCCTTTATCTTGAGTGGAATGTCCAGTGTGTCCTTTATGCCGTCGTTGTTGGGGGATATGTATTCAGGTGCCCTCTCAGCAAAAAGCAGTCCCATTGTCATACATAAAATAAATGCGATTCCAATTTTCTTCCCTTTCATATTACCCTCACTTTCTATTGATTGAACTAGTTGTTTCCAAAAATATCTTCATCCCACAGATAAATCTCTGGAGCCTCATTGTCTTCCTGTCCAAGATACAGTGTAGCACCTGCACTTATATTCTGAACCTCGCCATACATGTTCTGCCATGCCGCAGAAGGAACAAGCTCGCTCTGCTGCCATGTGTCGTTCTTTTTGCTTGAAGAAAGCATGATTTTGCATGAAAGCCCTATTGAAGGCCAGTTTACCTTTCCTCCAGCTGCAAGTTCCCTTACGTTTGCCTGCCATCCGACATTGAACTCAAGAAGATTGTTGTAAGAGACCGCAAATGCCACGTCAAACACAGCATTCTGACATGCCGGGAAAGATGCGTCTAAAGACATGCCTGCCTTCCATCCCCATGTCTGCAAAAACGTTGCACCCAGGGAAATGCGTGGAGTAAGGACGCTTGGATAGACTGTTCCCTCACTGGTACCGTCAATTCCGATTACTTCATATTCACTTCCGGCCGATCTTCCTATGTTCAGTACGGAAATGCCGATGCGTGGATCCCTTAAAAATCCAAGGCTTTTTTCTCCCTTGTACAGTAAACCGAAGTCACAGCCTATGCTCCAGTCAGTGCCATGGGAAAAATAAGATCCTCCGTAAAGGTTCAATCCTATGTAGATGTTGTCCAAGAATTCCTTTGCAATTCCCGCATGAACGATTATAGAATTTCCTATGGACAAGCCAACGTCACCACTGAATACACCGTTTAGCGTACCGGAAAAGACCATCCATTTTGTCGGTATTGTAATTCCAGCCTGTGCACCCCAGCCCAAAGAAGAGCCGAAATCACTTGTGTTGAACATGATGTTTCCGCTTAAGTTAAGGACTGTACGCTGTTCTGTTGCCGTTATGGCAGGGTTATAGCTTATAGATGCCGGAATGACATTGAACAAAGGTCCTCCACTTGCTGAATCCCCACCGGTTATAAGGGTAGGATTTGTGAGTTTGTATAGGTTCTCTCCACCAAAAGGCGGGTTATAGGCAAAAAGTGCCGCAGTAAATAGAGAAAACACTGCCAATAAAGCTGTTTTTTTCATATAATTCCCCTGAATATATAACACCCGAAACTGCTTCAGGTTTCTATTTATTGTATCATAAAAAGCAAATATAGGGAATAATGGGTAATTAAGAATTAGAAAACTAGCCTTTTATCCAAAAATTCATTATATTATGGATAGAGGTTTAGTATTATGAACAAAGTTCCAATTACTCTTTTGTGCGGTTATCTGGGAGCCGGAAAGACGACTCTTTTGAATCAGGTCTTGAACAATCAGAGCGGCTATAAGGTGGCCGTCATTGTTAATGATATCGGGGAGGTAAACGTAGACGCAAAATTGATTGCGGACGGTGCAAAAATCACAGACACGTCAAGCATCGTTCCCCTTACAAACGGATGTATCTGCTGCACCCTTAAATCCGAGATGGCACAGAATATCGAGAATCTGGTAAAGACAAAGAAATTTGACTATATCATGATTGAGGCTTCCGGTGTATGCGAGCCAATGCCCATTGCACAGGAGCTCATGCTCATAAAGAATGCCTATGTGGACAATGTTGTCGGTGTTGTTGATGCCGCACGCCTTGTTGATGAATTTGCAGGCGGAGATTCACTTTTAAAGGAAGACCGTGGAGAAGAGGATATTGAATCCCTTCTTGTTCAGCAGATTGAATTCTGCTCAACTCTTGTAATCAATAAAAAGGACCTTGTCACAGAGGATCAGTTCAAGAAAGTCTGCAAGGTAATCGATGCCCTTCACCCAGGCGTAAAGATTTTTGAGACAGACCATGGAAAGGTTGATGTAGGTCAGATACTTTCAACAGGCTCATTCGATTTTGAGACAGTCTATGCAAGCGCAGGCTGGTGCAAGAAGCTTGAGGAAGGCGAAGTTGACGAGGATGATGATCTCGACGAGCATGAACATGAACATGAGCATGAGCATCACCACGATCACGATGATGACCACGACCATGAGCACCACCATGACGATGATGACCTCGATGAGCATGAGCATCATCACCACCATCATGAGCACAGGCACGAGGGTGAGTCAGAGGATGAGTATGGAATAGGCACATTCATCTATTACAGGAGAAAGCCTTTTGACCGCCAGAAGCTTGACCAGTATGCAGACAAATGGCCTCGCAACATAATCAGGTGCAAGGGCCTCATGTGGTTTGAGGATGAGCCTGATATGGCATGGGTGTTTGAGACATCAGGAAGGCAGATTCAGGCAGGTTACAGCGGACAGTGGATTGCAGCCGCCCCCGCAGTCGAAAGGGAGCAGATCCTCAAGGAAAATCCCCAGATCAAGGATGAATGGGATGAGAAAGTCGGTGACCGCATGATTAAGCTCTGCATCATAGGACGTAACCTTGACAAGAAAGCAATAGCCGCAGACCTTGATAAGTGTCTCGGAGAATAGAGATATAATTGTCATTGCCGGACTCGATCCGGCAATCTTTTCTACTTTTGACCGTAGTAGGCGTTTGGACCGTGCTTCCTCATGTAGTGCTTCTGGATTATGTAATCAGGCAGGGGTGTTGCATCGGGCTTCAGCATCAGTGTATTCATTGCCATGTGGCACACTTCCTCTAGTACCGCCGCATTGTAAACTGCTTTAGCCGCATTTTTACCCCAGCAGAACGGACCGTGACCTCCCACAAGAACCATGTTCACTTCATCAGGGTTCAGGCCCTTTTCCTTAAAGTAAGATACAATAAGGTTTCCTGTCTCAAGCTCGTAGTTCTGCTTTACTGCCTCCTCAGAAAGATATGGCGTGCATGGAACTGATGTCTGGATATGGTCGGCATGTGTGGTACCAAATAAAGGAACAGAACGCAATGCCTGTGCCCAGCTTACCGCAAAAGTTGAATGTGTGTGGATGATTCCGTTGATGTCGGCTCCACCTTTTACCGCAAAATCACGGTAGATGACCGCATGAGTCAGTGTGTCGCTTGATGGGTTCAATTTTCCCTCAACAACTTTTCCCTCAAGATCAACTACAACCATGCTGTCCGGTGTAAGGTCGGGGTAGGGTACTCCGCTCGGTTTAATTGCAAATACTCCCGCGTTTTTATCGAATGCACTGACGTTTCCCCATGTGTAGAGCGCAAGATGCTGTGCGGGGATTTCCATATTGGCACTGTATGCCTGCTCCTTGATGTCCTGGTAGTTTGCCATTTGATTTCTCCTTAGTCCACGTTTTCAACAGCTGCTTTTTCAACTGCAAGGGCCTTTGTGTAGTCCGCAAAGAACTGGTTGAATCCCTCTACATCAGCCTTGTCCGGTTCAACTGTCTGGATTTTGGCACTGGAGAATACTGCTGAGTTAAGCCAGTCTGGGAGTGACTTTCCGTTTTTGTTAACAAGATATGATGCAAGCAAAGCCATTCCCCAAGGACCACCTTCTCCTGCAGTGCTCATTGCAGAGACAGGTGTGTGCATTGCCGCCGCCATGACGGGTAATCCAATTTCCTGTGACTTAAAGAATCCACCGTGTCCTGTAAGGCGGTCCAGGCTTACATGCTCATCATCAAACAGAATGTTCATGCCTGTCCTGAGTGCACCAAGAGCGGTAAACAGCTGGGCACGCATGAAATTGTCCAGTGTGAATGAAGCGTTCTGCTTTCTTACAAACAGTGGACGACCGGATGCAAAACCTGTCATGCTTTCTCCAGAGATGTAGTTGAATGGAATAAGGCCACCGCAGTTTTTGTCTCCCTTCATTGCGGCTCCAAGAAGAACATCATAGGCCTTGCCCTTGTCGAATTCTGCACCCAGGCGTTTTGCGGCATCAGAGAAAAGAGAGATCCATTTGTCGTATTCACCAGTACAGTTGTTTGCATGTGCCATAGCCGCATCCTTTCCATCCGGTGTTGATACAATGTCAATCTTTCCGTTGTATGCCTTTGATAGGGGTTTCTCAAGTACGATCATCGCAAATACAGATGTTCCTGCAGAGACATTTCCTGTTCTTACTGCAACGCTGTTTGTCGCGACCATACCTGTTCCCGCATCTCCTTCCGGCGGTGCAAGTGGAATGCCTGCCTCAAGGTCTCCGTCTGCATCAAGCCATTTTGCTCCCTCTGGTAAAAGTTTTCCTGCATCCTGTCCTGCCTCAACACATTTTGGAAGAATATCATTCAGTTTCCAGCCAAATCCATAGGAAGCGATAAGATTGTCAAACTGTGAGATCATCTTTGCATTGTAATTCTTTGTGCTTGAGTCAACAGGGAACATTCCGGATGCATCGCCAATGCCCAGGACCTTTTCTCCGGTAAGCATTCTGTGAACGTATCCTGCCAGCGTAGTAAAGAATGCAACAGAACTGACGTGTGCCTCCTTGTTCAGTATTGCCTGATAAAGGTGTGCAATGCTCCATCTTTCGGGGATGGGGTAGCCGAAAAGCTTTGACAGTTCCTCAGAAGCCTGACCTGTTACAGTATTCCTCCATGTCCTGAACGGAACCAGAAGATTAGCGTCCTTGTCGAATGCAAGGTATCCGTGCATCATTGCGCTGATACCCATTGCCTTGAGTTTTGTAAGCTTTACACTGTATTTTTCCTTAACCTCTGCCTTCATGCGGGCGTAAGCGGTCTGTATGCCGTTGTGGATTTCGTCCAGTGAATATGTCCAGAGCCCGTCAATAAGGGAGTTCTCCCAGTCGAATGCTCCATTTGCAATCGGCTCATTTGCACTGTTGATTAAAACGGCCTTGATTCTTGTTGAGCCAAATTCAATTCCAAGGACAGCCTGTCCGCCTTCAATTTCCTTTGCAATCTGTTCGTCAGTCATTTTTATTCCCCATATATGGTTTTTTAGTTTATTTCAAATTCAATTATCATTCATAAAGCGATTTATTTCAAGTCAATTTTTTATGGATTTTTGTTTAAAAATTTATTAAGATATGGCTGATGAAAATTGTATTTTTTGCATCAAGCACGGTGGAATTTCCGGCAGAGGATCATGAGATAAAGACGCTTCCCTCAAGAAAAGATGAATGGCAGAAATTATGCACGCTTTTTCCAGATGACAGCTTTTATATCGTGACACAGCTTCCTTCTCCTTTTTTGATTGACATACAGGGGGATAAAGTCCTGGAATTACCGGCGAACGTTAAATGTATAATCAGTAAATCACATAATCCACATGATTTTGCAGAGGACATAATCGCATTAAATCCTGATGCTGCGGTTCAGGCATCGTATTGGGCGGCCCCCTTTGACTGGATGTGCCTGAATGATTCCCTTATTGCAGAAGAGCTTTGCAATCGTGGAATCAAAACCATATTTCATTCCTCAAAATCTGAATTGACATGCTTTGACAAATGGCAGACGCACCAGCTTCTTTTGGAAATGGGCTTTAACATTCCCGATGCAGTCTATGTCCACCATGAGCTTTACTGGGCGGAAAGACCCAAGCCTTATGTGAGTGTCAATGCATACAAAGAATACGTGTGGAATCAAATGCGGAACATGAAGTATCCTGTCGTGATAAAGGACACTGTGGGATTAAGCTCCTATGGCATGGATGTGGCGGTTTCGTTTAAGGAAGCCGTGCATTATCTTAATCTTGGCAGAACTTCCTCTGACCGTCTTGTGGAGACATTCATTGATGGAGTTGCCTTTGGAACCGAGATCTATTCATTGAATGGAAAGACAGTTGTAATGCCTCCGTTCTTGCTTTCGGTGAATAAATATGGCCTTACAAGTCCAAGACGCTCAATCAAGCTGGGTCCTGTCACAGATTCAAGATACAATATCGAAGAATTGAATAAGATGCTCGTTCAGGTTGCACAAAAGCTGAACCTTAATGGATTTGCCCAGGTGGATTTGATTTTTAAGGAAGGAAAATGGTACGTGATAGAGATTAACCCGCGCCTTTCGGGAATGTCCGAGACATATTCATGCTGTACGGGGCATTCTGTTATACAGAAACTTGCGATGATGGCAAAAGGCATTCTTCCAGTGTCAGATGAATGTACATGCACATGCAGTTTCAAACTGCCGCTTATGGATTATGATACAATGGAAAAAATCAAGGCAGAGAAAAATGTGCTGTATATGTATCAGATAAAAAACAACGCCGCACGCCAGGAAAGGGAAAGGGGCTACTGTGAGGTTGTGGTCGGAGGATTCAAGATCCACAGGGATCTGCTGGATGAGATAAAAAGCCTTTCACTCAAATACAAGGATCTGTTTGAGCCATTGTTGATGGAAGATCTGAAAAAGCTAGAGAATTTGTTGTAGAGTTTTTTGTCACACGGATTCGAGATTGCTACGCAATCTCTTTAAAAGATTGAAGTTTATTATTTTATTCAAGTCTTGCTGTTTTTAAGTCAGTAAACTTTAACCCTTTTTTACAAGTGGAAATGCCGTAGGTATTTCGAATCCGTGTGATTTTTTTTCAATTACGAATTACGCATTCTATCGCTTGCTCCCAAATGAATTATTTCCGGGGTCCTGACTTCCTCTATTCTTTTTCTTGATTTTTCTTTTATCGAGGTCTTCTTTTTTTCGTCTACTGGAGTTTTGTTTCCTTCATCTGTTTCCTGATGATCTGATCCTGCGGTGAGGAAAAGTATTATCTGAAAAAGAGTGCAGCCAACGAATGAACTTACCTGGCATATCGTATACAATTTGCTTTTTATTATGCTGTCCTGTCCTGTCGTAAGAAGCTTGTCCAGAATCGGCTCGATGATATCCTGAATGTCGGAGATGACACCCTGGGCAAAAATGACTGAGCAAATTATGAAAACGAGTATTGCGATGCAGATGATGATTAAAAGGACAGGTCCTGTAAAAATCGTAAGTGCAAAACTCCACACGGTTGAGAGAATGCTTGATACCGCACCGACACCTTTTTGAACTGCCTTGCTTACTTTGCTTTTGTTTTCCTGTGATATTTTATGCCTGCTTATCCATTGGTTTACAAGAACTGCAATTCCAGCACCGCATAAAACCACAAGTGCCATCCGAAGAGTCTGGTTTCCTGTTACAGCAGAAAGATAAAGATTGTCCGGGGCAGCCCACCAGAGAATCACCTTGAAGAGCATTAAAAGGATTCCGATTGCCATGAACCACACCGGGTTTTGCGGCATCATACGATAGAGCTTTCCGTTTTCACGAATTGGAGTTACAGAGGAAATAAGGCCTGGAAAAAGGCATAGAGTTACAACAAGCCATTCAGCAAGTGCAAAGCCAGATGCAGGAAGAAGCACCACGGAATAAAATGCCAAGAAAAGAATCACGTAGGTTATGAAGTCAATTATGCCTGTATTTTTTCCCTTTTGCCGCATGAATAAAAAAAGATGAAGTGCATGGAGAATTGCAAAAATTGAATATGCGATTGTGTTGAAATAATTGAATATTGAAAGCCTGATTGCTCCGCCACGTGACCGGAAAATAATGGAAAGATAAAACATCACTGATGCAAATGCAAGAAGCAGGAATTTGTTTGCAATGGTATTTAATCTCTTTACATCGATATTCGTTTCCTTCAATTTGATATCTCCCATAAATCAGCTTACATGAAATAGTCAGGTATGTTTCCTATCGTAAAATTATACCATTTTTTATTTATTCTTTTGATACACAATGAACGTGCTGCTTCCAGGTAATCCCTCTGCTTGTGGAATGTTCCGTTTGAACCGAGTGTTTCACTGTATGTTTTCTGATATTCGTCAATAAGAGAAACAACCTGTTTTAAATAATCAGGTTTTCTTGGATAACTGTAATATTTTGTCTTTATCTCAAGGCAAATTATGTCAGCAGACATTCTGGTGGGGCTGTCCTGCGGATACACAAACTGCTGAATGTACTGTCCGCATAAAGTAAAAATGTTTTGGTTTACGTTCTGGCGGTTGGTGAATTTCTCTGAGTAATTGCTTATGCAGAAATACGGAATTACTTCTCCTGCATGTAGTACCTGCACAGGTGAAAGCTCTGTGTTCTCAGAAAGATATTCAGTAATGTATGGTGCGGAATTTACAAAGAATGATTCGTCCTTAATCTGACCCTCAATTTTTTTTGCCTTGGATTTTTTCTGATAATAACGCATGAATTCATTGAAGTAATTTTTCACTTCATCAGGAAGCTCCTCGTCCTGAATCTGGACGCATTTTTCCATTGCCATGTCCATCTGTTTGTTTTCTATCAAGCTGATGGTTTCTGCTACAATGGAATTCTTCTGTATGGGAAGCCTTGTGGCAACACTGTCCTTTTCCGCCGTAAGCTCTGTCTGAGTTCCCGTTGCAATTTGAAAGGCAACATAGCCGATTACAAAGAATGCAAGAGTAAACTTGAATAATGCAAGTGCAAGCGGTACCCAGTCAGTTTTTCTTGCGGTGACGGTCATAGCCCCTCCGCCCTCACTTTCTCATACATTTCCTTGAAATCTTCCTTGCCGCTTATGATGGATTCAAGAACAAGAGGATCCAGCTGATCTTTCTTTGTCTCTTCCAGTTCCTTTATGATTGCATCAAAATCACCGGATGCCAGATACTCTTCTTTCATTGCGATGTTGTCAAAGGTATTAGTACCTCCTACTATGCGTGCAGAAAGAGGAATCTCCTCGCCCCTGAGACCCTGTATGTAACCGCTTCCGTCCCAATACTCATGATGATAGAGTGCAACCTCTCGTGCAAGCCTGTAATACAGGTCATCATAATTGTTCACAATCATGCGGTCAATCATCTGTGCTCCAAGAACAGTATGTGACTGGAATGCCTTTACCTCTTCGTCCGTCTTGTCCTTTTTCCGCAAGAGTCCGTCCGGCAGCAGGAATATTCCAACATCATGAAGTGGTGCAATCTGACTAAGTGTCTCAATGTAAGTATCTGTAAGAATATCTGTGTAAGATCCGTCTTTCCTCATCTGACGTGCAAGGATGAATGTGTAGTTTCCGACTCTGCGCATGTGTGCTGCCATATCAGGATCCTTGTCCTTGATGAACTGAAGAGCCCCCGACATGATTTTTTCACGGCTTGTTATTTCCCTGTTTCTGTTTGTGCGCAGTGTGGTTGAAAGCTTGTGCGTAAGTTCCTGCAGCATTGAGCTGTGTGAATACTGATCCGTTACGTTGTTCAGAATCAGTACATAGCCGTAAAGGTGCCTGCCTCTGCCAATCTTATGAATTTCCGGATCGTAAATGTTTTTGCCGATTGCCTTGTAGCGGTCGTTCTTTTCAACCTCGTGCATCGGGGGTGTGATTATGTTTTGAATTTCAGGTACAGTCTTCATCTTGTAATAACTTGAGTCATCAAGATTCTGATATTCCGGGAATATGGATTTTGCAGCTTTGTTCACACGCCTTACAAAAAATGTATTGTCTATGATGAAAAGCGGATTCTGCATGGAGTTCATTAATTCCTTGTATGCAAGATCGTAAAGGTTGGAAAACTGCTCCCTGGATGTCATTATGGTGGCAAGTATGGCAGCTATTGCACAGATGAGCGGTGCATAGGGGAAATTATGCTTGTCGATTCCAGTAAACAGAAAAGTAAGAAGACAGAACTGAGGAATCAAAGTTACCAGGAAAAAAGCAGAGCTGATGCGGTACTTGTGGTTGTGCGAGAGAATCAGTGCCCAGATAAATATTACTATTGTACTTAATCCAAGAGCAACCAGCGTGTAAGTTATAGCGTAAAAGCCCCAGTTTGTGACAAATGCGAGTTTTGTTGTTCCATTTGACAGAGTTTCCAGACTGTAATCGGAAAAAAGCAGTGAGAACAGGGTTCCGTCATGATCGTTTCTGGCTGTCACCGAAATGATGCACAGGAAAACAAACCATACCGTGATTAAAATCATGGGAATACGCGGAATAAGGACGTTGTAGACCTGCTGGAAAATCATGAAAATGATTATGAAGATGGTAAGAACCGAAAACAACTCAAGCTTGATACCGAGAAGCATCATGTTCAGGGAATTTGATGTCTGATAGATGATGTATCCCAAAAAGAAAAGGAAAGTTACGCTTATGACACTGAATACATATTTCTGTGCCTCGGTTGCGCGGCGTGCAGAAAGAATTATCAGCGTTACAAGCATGGTAACCAGCGAGAATCCAGTAATACAAGTGTAAACATATAAAAGCTTATCCATATAATAGTCCAACCTGTAACTTTAATTATACGGCAGGTTTCTGAATTTGTAAAGTGAAGACTCTGGATTATAAAAAAATACAATAGGGGACTAGGGTATATTGCTTTTTTTTGATTACTTTATTATATTGAAATAGATGGAGGACAATTATGCAGCAGGAAAAGGAACATGTGCATAGAACAGTTCAGCGCTCTGAGGAAATGATACATGACCTTACAGTACGCCTGAATCGTGTGGAAGGTCAGATTAAGGGAATCCGCGGTATGGTGGAAAAAGGAGCATATTGCACGGATATTCTGATGCAGGTATCCGCAGCCACATCAGCATTGCAGGCATTCAACAGGGAACTTTTGAACGAGCACTTGAGGACTTGCGTAACTCAGAAACTTAAAAAGGGAGACACGGAGATTATCGAGGAACTCATCTGGACACTGCAGAAAATGATGCGCTAGGAGATTTGTCTTATATGGAACAGTTTGCCGTCACAGGAATGACTTGTGCCGCATGCAGTACAAGGGTAGAAAAGGCAGTTTCTTCTGTAGAAGGTGTTTCCTCATGTCAGGTGAATCTATTGACAAATTCAATGAGGGTAGAGGGAAGTGCCTCAAGCGGTGAGATTATTTCCGCAGTTGAGAAAGCAGGTTACGGTGCCAGAATCCTGGGGAATGATAATTCAAAAAAAACAACATCCATTACACAAAAAGAAGACCTTTTAAAAGATGTGATGACTCCTGTTTTGGCAAGGCGGCTTGTTTCCTCGATTGTATTTCTGCTTGCCTTGATGTATGTAAGCATGGGGCACATGATGTGGTCTTTTCCGCTGCCTGAATTCTTTACAAAAAGTCATGTCTCAACAGCACTCCTGGAGCTTCTTCTTTGCCAGATAATACTTCTCATAAACAGAAAATTCTTTACAAATGGATTTAAGGCTCTTATCCACCGCTCTCCCAACATGGACACTCTTGTTGCCCTTGGTTCAGGTGTTTCATATCTTTACAGCCTCTGCATTGTCTTTGTAATGATTTATCAGGATGCACTTGGAAATCATGCAGAGGTTATGAAGTGCATGGATAACCTTTATTTTGAGGGGGCCTCAATGATTGTAACCCTCATAACCGTCGGTAAGCTTCTTGAGTCAGTTTCAAAAGAAAGGACAACGGATGCACTAAAGGGCCTGTTAAAGCTTTCCCCAAAGACTGCGGTAATTGAACGTGACGGAAAAGAGCAGGCTGTAATGGTAGAGGAAGTCTCTGTTGATGATGTATTTCTAGTCAGGCCTGGAGAAAAGATTCCTGTGGACGGTATTGTGATTGACGGAGAAAGTGCCGTTGACGAAAGTGCCCTTACAGGAGAAAGCATGCCGGTTGACAAGGCTCAGGGAAGCAGGGTGTTTTGTGCCACGATGAATACAACAGGTTTCCTGAGGTGCAGGGCAACAAGCGTGGGAGAAGAAACATCGTTTTCCAAAATAATACAGATGGTCTCAGATGCATCGTCTGGAAAAGCCCCGATTGCAAAAACAGCGGATAAAGTCAGCGGAATATTTGTTCCCCTTGTAATCGGGACAGCTGTCGTAGTCTTTGTAATCTGGATGATTCTTGGAAAGGAAATAGGATTCTCTCTATCCAGGGCAATTTCTGTTCTTGTAATTTCATGTCCATGTGCACTGGGCCTTGCTACACCGGTTGCCATAATGGTCGGAACAGGTAAGGGTGCAAGGAACGGAATATTATTTAAAACTGCTGAGTCACTTGAGGAATGTGCCCGTATTAAGATTGTTGCAATGGATAAAACCGGAACCATTACAAGCGGAAAACCGACAGTATGCAAAATCCACACTTCACCGTCCGTAAGCGAAGAGGAACTGCTGGTTTCAGCTGCATCCCTGGAATCAAAAAGCGAGCATCCCCTTGCCCTTGCCGTCATGAATCATGCATCAGGAAAAAACATTGTTCCCCTGGAGGCAGAGCATTTTAAGGCGGAAACAGGAAAAGGAATTAGTGCCATCGTGAACGGAAAAAAAGTCTACGGTGGAAGCTATGATTATATTTCATCAGTCTGCAATGTTGAGGAAGAAATAAAAGATGAGGTAAGAAAATACTCTGATTTGGGACAGACAGCACTTTTATTCTGTACGGAAGATAAAATGCTTGGAATCATATCAGTTTCTGATGCCATAAGGGAAGAAAGTCCTCGTGCAATAAAAGAGCTTGGTGGAATGGGAATAAAAACCGTAATGCTCACAGGCGACAACAAAAGGACAGCATCTGCCGTTGCATTACAGAGTGGAGTTGATTTTACCGCATCATCCCTCATGCCTGACGGGAAAGCCGATATCATAAAAAAACTGAGTTCAATAGGAAAAACTGCAATGGTTGGTGACGGAATAAACGACGCACCATCTCTTGCATCAAGTGACATAGGCATAGCAGTTGGAGCAGGAACCGATGTTGCCATAGATGCAGCCTCGCTAGTCTTGAGCAAAAGCCGCCTGACTGATGTAAGTGCCGCCATAAGGTTGAGCCGTGCAACATTAAGGATAATTCATCAGAATCTTTTCTGGGCATTCTTCTACAATGTCATTTTGATACCGGTTGCCGCAGGTGCACTTTCCAGCTTGGGAATCGTTATAAATCCCATGCTTTCCGCTGCCGCAATGAGCCTTTCAAGTTTTTGCGTGGTTACAAATGCACTCAGGCTGAATCTGGTCGACATTCAAAATCCACGGCATGATAAAAAAGTTAAATCAAGTATAGACCTGACCAAAATAATGCAGGATACTGTCGCAGAACCCAAGGAGGAAAATATGGCAGAAAAAACATTAAGGGTAGAGGGCATGATGTGCCAGCACTGTGAGATGCATGTAAAGAAAGCACTTGAGGCAATCGACGGAGTAACAGAGGCAAACGCTGACCATGAGAAAAAAGAAGTTCTCGTAAAGCTTACAAAGGACATTCCCGATGAGGTTTTTGCCGCCGCAATCAAAGAAGCCGGATATGAGATGATATAAGCATGATAACTAATGTCATTATCGGGCGAGACCCGGTCTGGCAATGACATAATCATGGGTTCCTTAAGTTTCAATTTCAAGACCGTCGCAGGATGGACAGACTGAGCCTCCGTTTTCCACAATCGATTTAAGGTTGGGAAATTTATCAAGATTATGGTCAATGTATCTCTGTATGTCGTAATGATCCATGTTGTGCGTCATGTGGATGAACCATGTGTGCTTTGCCATGATTCTGTCTGATGCCGCCATTGCCTCTAAAAATGAAAAATGAGATGAATGTGTCTTTTCCCGAAGTGCATCGATGACAAGATGTTCAATTTCTCCACCATAGTCCTTTAGTATTTGAAAGGAAGCCTCTGGAATTGAGTTGCAGTCAGTAAGGTATGCAATGCTTTTTTTGTGGCCGTCTTTTTCTTCCGTCAAAAGGTAGCCGTTTACCTTAAGGTTTCCGTGCATTATCGGTATGGGTATTATCGATACGCCTTTGACTTTAAGCGGGTTTCCTCCGTCAATGCCTGAGGTGCAGATTAAATTGAGCTTTGGTTTTCCGCCTCCCTGGGTAACCGGTGTAAAGATATAGTCAAATCTTTTTTTTATTGCCTTGATTTCCGTCTTACTCGCATAGATTGAAAGACCGTCTCCCTCGGTTTCTGGAGTGGGACTCAGTGGATCTGCTGATTTTGTATGGCTGAATACCCTGAGGTCATCAAGTCCGTTCAAGTGGTCAGCGTGATTGTGGGTAAGCAGGACACAGTCCGGGTCATGAATCTTGAACTTTAATGCCTGTATGCGGAATTCAGGACCTGTGTCGATTATGATGGATGCAGGAGATTTTACCCATGCGGCAGAACGCAGCCTTTTGTTCTTTGGATCGTCGGAAGTGCAGACCGCACAATTACAGTCTATTACAGGAACTCCGTGGCTTGTTCCGCTTCCGGTTATTATCATCTGCATAAGTCAATCCTAGAATAAAAACTTCAGGCCAATCTGGACATGAGGATATATAAGCCTGGTATCAGTATTTTGCGGCATGATGTAAGTTCCTCCCCTGAATACAAACTGAGAAGGTGAAGAGAAAATAAACCATGAGCCTTCAAATCCTGCCTCCCAGACACACTCACCGTCATAGCTTCCAGAGACATTATAATCTGTCTCATCATGAGTTACAGTATAGTTGTAATCTCCGTCAGCAACATTCAGGGCGGCAAAAAGACCAAGGCTTCCGCTGTCAAACTGCTTTTTAACGGCAAGACCTGTCTTCCATATACGGTCATCGCTTCCTGTCAATAGTCCAGACGTCGGGTTTATGATAAGGCTTGTCTCAGCTCCGACATAGAGGTCACCTGTCTTTAATCCAAGGACAGCACCAAAACCAGAGCCGTTTCCTGAATCGATTCCATAGGGCTGGTAAAGCGTGCCTGTTGCAAAGCCGACTCTTCCAAGAACTCCAAAGCATAAGGAAGTGTAGTCTGTCAATGGGGCCTGGAACGTGAGTTTAATTGAAGAACTGAAATTGATGACAGAATCCTCTCCATTAAGATAAGGCCTGAATGCAAGACCAAGCTCAAAGTGCTCAGACGGTACCCACAAAAATCCCAGAGAAAGCGGAACCTGATAGACACTCTTTGTGCTGTTGTTCAGGATAAGGCCTGCATCAATCTCAAGGAAAGATGTGTCCTCGGGGAAACTTTCCGCACTTGCAACGCTTCCGATTCCAGATCCTCCGTTTGTAAGGGAAAGCCCAGGATAGACAAGGCTTGAATCCACTGTGACAATGCAGGATGAACTTTGACCTGCCGCCTGGATTTCTATTTTATAGAGTCCGTCAGATACTGGTGTCCCGTAACTGTCTGTGCCTCTCCAGTAATAATTATACGTCCATGTCGTAAATGAAAGTGGAGTTGAAAAAATTTCCGTTCCGTTTGAATCAGATACTGTCAAGAGTCCTATTTCCGGTGCGTTTACTCTGGCTGTGATTTTTACGCTTGCAAGGGAGCCTGGATTTTGCGGATTGAACCTTGTGCGGTTTGATGAGACGGATTCAAGCCTGAAAGCAGCCTTGCTCATGCTTATGGTATGTGTTGTGGTATGCAGTCTTGAAATATATACCCTCTGAGATGTTTCCTCATAGCCGAATTTTCTTGCTTTTATCGTGTAATAACCCTCGTCCAGCTCAAGTAAAGAACCTTGTTTATATGAGCTTCCGTTTACACTAAGGCTTGCACCAGAAGGATCTGAATATGCCCTGAGGTAGCCGCTTATCTGAACAAGCCTGGCATGACATGATCTCCTTGATTTCCCTGAAAAATATATTCTTTCGTTTTCTTCCCTGTAATGCTCTTTTTCAACTTTTACGCGGTGATAGCCCTGGCTTATGTTTTCTATCGTAAGGGGAGTATTTCCCTTGTAAACGCCGTCGAAATATACTTTTGCATTGGAAGGATTTGATGTGACTCGGAGAGATGACATTTTTTCTTCTTTTATGGCAGGAGGCTTAGGCGTATCATGACCATAGCTGATTCCACCGATATTGAGGTCCTGAGAAAAAGCGTTCAGGCTGAAAAGAGAAAACAGTAAAATCAGAGAAAATTTGTTCAACCGGTTCATAAAATCAACTCCTATTATAAATAATAACCGTTAAAACACGTTTTGGCTACAAAAATTTGATTTTTTTCAAATTTTCCTTTAAAAAATTGTTAAAAACGCTCACTCTGATACTATATATATAGTATGAACGAAATACAAATATTCAAGCAGAAAAAAGGAAAGCCGAATGTCAGGGAAATGGCAGTCAGGAACGGAATTGAATTTCTTTCGGATGAAGAGCTTCTGATGCTTATACTGAACGGAGGAACAAAATCCATGCCGATCGAGAAGCTGGCGGAGAAATCATTTGAGGTAATCAATGAGTATCCTCTAGGTCAGCTTGTTGACAGGCTTACAAGAATCTCCGGGATGGGAATTGCCAAGGCACTTGCTCTTGCGGCGGCAGTTGAGCTGGGACGGAGGAGGAATTCATTCTCAAGGTGCAGGATAGAAAAGCCCTCGGACATAGTGCCTTTTGTAAAGCATTATTCACTCAAAAAACAGGAGCATTTTGCCGTTGCAACTGTAAATGGAGCAAGGGAACTGCTGAACATACGCGTTGTGAGCATGGGAACCGTGAGCCGGACGCTGGTGCATCCCAGGGAAGTGTTCTCTGAGGCAATCACAGACCATGCGGCAGGGGTTATATGCTTTCATAATCATCCGTTCGGGCCTTGTCTTCCAAGCGATGCAGACAGGGCGACCACTGTGGTTCTGGAGGAGGCGGCAGTGGTTCTGGGGATGACTTTCATGGATCACATAATCCTGACACAGAATGAATATTACAGTTTTCTGGAGCACGGTTTGTTAAAGTGACTGTGTGTATTCTGTGGGGAAAATGCCGTTTTTAAGGATAATGGAATTGAGCATCAGGACAAGACGTGTTTCCTCAAGACCATTCCCGTTTTCCCTTACAGCCATGTCGCTTGCAGCAAGGAGAGCCAGAATAGATGATGTTGCGCCTGAAGTCCATATCCGGGATGCATTCCTGTATTTTTCCTGGCTTTTCTTGTTGAATCCGCTGGCCTTAAGCTCTGTGTCACTTGGATTTGCTCCCTTTTCATGCAGGGCGTGCCATGTCCTGAGCATACGGAAGCAGTAACCCAGGCCTGCAATCAGGTTTGGTGTAATTCCATCGCCTGATGCCATTTTTATTTTCTGCAGGATGCCGAGAGAGGAGTCAAGCCTCTGTACAGGAGATTTTGATACGTCTGCCATAGCGTCAAATAGAGTAAACGCGTTTTCCTCCCTGTTGTGCGAGAGAATCTTGTCCACATCCTCGCCTGTAATCATGTGGCCTTTCTCAAAGCAGTAGAAGAAGCGTCCGCATTCAGCCTTAAGTGCCTCGGTGTTGTTCTCCACCATGTCAAGGATCTGGTCTATTGCATCGCCTGTTATGGTAAAGCCGTTTTTCCTGAAAAAATCCTGAAGCCACTGAGTCTTCCGGTTCTCGAACATTTCCCAGAAGATTTTCTTATGGCTTGGCGGAACTGCACTTTCAATCTTGCGTTCTATGCCGTTTTCATCTGATGTAAGGATGAGTGTATTGGCGCTTTCCTTTGCCCCGCCGTTAATCCACGACAAGAGCATGTCTATGTCTGCCTTTAGCTTGATCTGCTCTGCGTTGCGTACGGTGATGAATAATGCCTGGTCAAAAAGCGAGACATTCTGCAGCTGCGACACAATATCCTGAATGCGCTCGTCTCCTGCGTAATATGTGTATTCGTCAAGAGATCCGTTCTTTTTCTGTGCGGCGGACTTTATGTTTTCGATTGCCTCTTTTTTTTCACCAAGCTCGGGGCCTGTAAAGAGGTAGACTTCTGCCTCAGTCATTTGCCAGCTTGCGGTAAATTCCGCTGACTATACCGAGGATTTTTACTTCCTGATAATAGCTTGGTGGAATCTGCGGGTTTCCTGTCTTAAGGCATATTCTGTTTGCTTCCTTGTAAATGCGTCTTACAGTAATCTCGTCATCAAGTGCAACTGCTACAATCTGCCCGTTTTCCGCATTGTCCTGTATCTCCACGAAAACCTGATCCCCAGCCTGAATGTTCACGTCAATCATGCTGTTGTCTGATATCTGGAATATAAAATACTTTTTGCCGTTCTCCACAAAAGGATATGAGCATGTTACTATGGAACTGTAGTTTTCCTCCGAGATGGCAGGTTTTCCCGGTGTAATTGAATTGATTACTGGAATGAGGACTGCACTGGCGGCTCCCACCTTAGGACGCACATCCTTTAGGACACGTATTGACCTGGATCTTTTCTGGCTCTGAGAAAGATAGCCTTTTTTCTGAAGGGCTGCCACATGATCCTGAACCGCCCTCAATGAAATGCCGAAATGCTCTCCGATTTCACGGACAGTCGGCGGAAATACATTGTCATCCGTGAACTGTGCGATATAATTCAAGACTTCGCGCTGTCGGTCAGTCAAATTCTTCATGGATTATTCCTCTTCAAACTTGGATTCAAAAAGATTGAAAATTGCGTCTGCGGCCTCTTTTTCGTCCGGTCCGTCTGCCTTGAGAGTAAGATTGGTGTTGTAGCCTGCTGCCATCGTGATGACACCCATAATTGACTTTGCATTAACCGTCATGGCATCTTTTTCAAGAATAAGTTCTGATGCGAATGTGTTGGCTGTCTGGGCAATAAGTGCTGCCGGTCTTGCATGGATTCCTGCCCTGTTTCTGACTGTAAGAATTTTCTCTACCAATTTATTTTCCTCATGCTATCGATAAAATTTTTGCGAAAAATCCTAGTAAGAATCATCGCTTCCGTAATATGCTGCCTGGGCTTCCCCGGATTCAATCCACTTCAGCACGTTTTGATTGAATTCCCTTGCGGAGAAATATCCCATTGACTTAAGACGCTCGTTCATTGCGGCGGCCTCCAGAATGATCGGAAGGTTTCGCCCGGGTTTTACAGGAATCTCTATGTACGGAATCTTTACCCCAAGCAAGTCTGTTGTATGGGTTTCCGTCCCGATCCTGTCATACACTTTATTTTGATCCCATGTCTCCAGTTTTACGACCAGCTGAACTTCCTTTTGCTCGCGGATTGCACCGACACCGTAAAGCTGTGTCACATTGATTATGCCTAGACCCCTGATCTCCATGTGGTGGCTTATAAGCTTGTTTGCACCCTGACCCATGACAGTGTTTCCGTTTACGCATCTGATTTCAACTGAGTCGTCAGCAACAAGCCTGTGTCCCCTCTGGATCAGCTCAAGGGCTGTCTCGCTTTTTCCGACACCAGAGTCACCGATAAGAAGGATGCCTATACCGCTTACCTCAACTAGAACTCCGTGAAGTGTCTTTTTGGGGGCAAATATATTGGAAAGAACTCGAAGAAGTCGTGATGAAAACTCTGATGACTCCAGGTCTGACTGTAGGATTGGACAGCCTGCCTCTTCCGCAACTGCAAGAAAAGCCTCGTTTGGTGTAAGGCTGCGTGCAAAAACACAGCATGGAAGATCGTAGGAAAAAAACTGCTTGATGTTTGCCTGCTGATTCTCCTCCCAGAGCTTAAGCAGGTATGCATATTCTCCGCGTCCGAAAAGCTGAACACGACTGTAGGCAAAGGATTCATAGAAGCCTGACAGTGCAAGCCCCGGTCTGTTTATGTCTGGAACCGTAAGCGCACGGGAAAGCCCACGCCTTCCTGCAATACAGCTTAAATTGAGAGAATCATGTCCTTTTAGTTTCAAATCCAGCAGATCAAGTACCGTAAAGGTTTTATCAGACATATGTGTAGTATACACATAAATGGAATAAAATTCAAGGCTTGACGCAAGCTTCCGCTTGCTAATGAGTTTTGATTTGCTCGCGAGGGCTCGCATTTTCCCTTCGGGAAAAACATCAAAACTTAAACATTACATATTTTTTCAGCTATTTTTATACCGTCCATGGCAGAGCTAACTATGCCTCCTGAGTAGCCGGAGCCTTCTCCTGCCGGGTAGAGGTTGGCGAGCTTGGGGCATTCCAGGGTGTCCTTGTCGCGCAGGATCCTTACCGGGGTGCTGGTGCGGGTTTCTGTTGCAATCAAAAGAGCGTCCTTCTGGATGTAGCCTTTCATCTTGCCGTCGATTTCCCTGAATGCTTTTTTCAGCCTTGTTGCAATCTGCGGGGGAAGCCATTCGTTCAGGTTGGAGGAAACCAGGCCAGGGGTGTAGCTTGATTTTGGGAGATCCGTGCTTTTTTTACCTTCAATAAAATCCGTGATTCTCTGGGCAGGGGCTTTCTGGCCGTCTCCGTTTTTTGCCGTAAGCTGTTCAAGAGCCTTTCTCCACAAAAGGCCTGCCATGACAGGACAATTATATTTCTCCTTGGCCTCAGCCTCAAATTCAGCCGGGATATCCTCTGGTTTTGTCTCCACTACAATTGCGGCATTGCTCCATGCGCTGTTCCGTCTTGCACATGACATTCCGTTTACTACAATCTCATCAGGGGCAGATGCACTTGGAACTACAAATCCTCCTGGGCACATGCAGAAGCTGTATACTCCGCGTCCATCCTGCTGTGTCGTAATCCTGTATTCAGCCGCACCAAGCTTTTCCGCCGCTTTCTTGTCGTGGTACTGCATTAAATCGATTGCCTGTCTTGGATGCTCCACCCTGACTCCTACTGCAAAAGTCTTTGCCTCAAGTGCCTGCGGGGCTTCCTCTGCAATCATGGTGTAAATGTCATAAGCCGAGTGTCCTGTTGCAAGAATCACCTTGTCGCCTGTCAGTTCCTGGACCTGGCCTGTGACTGTGCTCTGAGCCTTTATTCCGCGGACAATCTTTTTGTCTCCGTCGTTCTCTGTAACAAGCTGAATGCATTTTGTGTCAAAAAGGACTTCTCCGCCTTTCCCGATAATCAACTCACGGATATTGTTTATTATTGAAGGAAGCCTGTCCGTTCCGATATGCGGGTGTGCATCGGTGAGTATTCTTTCGTCCGCTCCAAAATGAACGAAAATCCTGAGCACAGAATCAATGCTGCCCCTCTTGTTGCTGCGTGTATAGAGCTTTCCGTCGCTGAATGTTCCGGCCCCTCCTTCTCCAAAGCAGTAGTTCGAGTTCTCGCTGACATTTCCCTGTGTGCTTATTGATGCAATGTCACGTTTTCTTTGAGATGTTGAAGAGCCTCTCTCCACGATTACAGGTTTTATTCCATGCTCAAGAAGCTTTAGTGCCGCAAAAAGTCCTGCAGGTCCTGAGCCGATTATTATGACAGTCCGTTTCCCGTCAGCCTGTTTCCATTCAGGAACCTTGCCGCTTTCTGAATCCGGTTTTTCTCCGATATATGCACTGTACCTTAGGAAAATCTTTACCTTGCCATGCCTTGCATCCACAGAGCGCTTTACAAAAACAAATTCAATCTCGTTTTTGGGAGGAAGGGGAGAAAGCTTTTTCTTAAGCTCATCCATGAGATGCCTTTTAATCAAGTCCGTGTTCTTCTCGTTTTCAGCCGTGACAGAAATGCTCAGGTCATAAATCATGGTTTGATTTTACCGTAAGAATGGATTTTTGGGAATATCATCTTATTTCCATGAGGCAGATATTATCTTGAAAGTATCAGACTTCCATTTTTCTGTTTCTGTCCCAGTTGTTGTAAAGCTCATTTCAATCGGAATGAAAACAGATTCTTCAGGGGAAACCGTTATGTCGAGAGATACAGTTTTATAATACATTCTTTTGGACGATTCAGCCTGTAAACTTACAGTTGCGTTGTAGATATCCCTGTCACAGGTATTCGTTATTTTTAGAGTACCATAAATGTAATGTGTAGTTCCTGTTTCCTTTGTGTAAATCGAAAGAAGCTCGCATTCTCCATTTGGATCTTCAAAGAGGACGCAACTTTGCATGGGTAAACAGAAAATGAACAGTGCTGTAAAACAAAGTTTTAGAAGCATAGAACCAGTTGAATTTTTAAAAATCATAAATATCTCCTATAAATGTATTAAGAATTGGTGTATCTTCTGAACAGATAGAAATTACGGTTATCTGGTTGTTCAGCATTTTCCAAAAGGTGGTTATATAGTCTATGTAAATTCTGTAAAAAACGGTTTCACTTTGAAAGAATTCATCTTGAGTTATTAAGTTTTTAGTAAACATGTCTTTTCTTTTTTCACGGAAAGAATTCTCTGCTTCAATTTCAATTTTGAGATTATCCAAGTATTTGCTGTCAACCTCTATTTGATGTTTCAGTATAGAGAGTTCTTTTTTCTGTGTCTCTTGTGTAATTAGAAAAATTTTCTCAAGTGCATCTTTGCTTAATTGGAAAGTTTCCTCGCGAAGTTTTTTAGCTTGAGGCAGCTCGAAGGTTTTCCGTATTCCCATAGTAAAAGAAAAATCTATAGGATATGGTGTTTCTTTTAGAACTCGAAATGATTTGAACCAGTCTGAATAATATGAATTAAAACTGCTGTCTGGGCTTATAGATGTTGTCATGTATAATTCAGGGGCATAATTTATCTCGTTATTCTGATATTGGTAGAGGTATTGCCTTTGGATACTGGAATAAAGGCCGTTATTAAAATTCTTGTCTATGTCCTCCGGCTCTTTTTTTATTTCATCGTAGATTTTTTGAATTATTTTCTGTAAGGCAAAACGTTCTTCCTGTAAGTCATCTTGAATAAAATCTGGTATTAGAATTAATAATTCTTGATTCAGGAGAGCTTTTTCATAAGTGATGTCATTCAAGTAGTTTAAAGCTTCTGAATACTGCCTGCTTGCATAATGGGTTTCAAGACTGGATTGCATACCGGAACGATTCTTTTCTTTTGATGTTAACATTTCGCTTTCATATTCTTTTGCAAGTGCCTGGTAATAGTTTTCTTGTGCACATAAGATATCAGCCTGCTGTATTAATCCCAGAATGTTTTGTACTTCTGAATCAAGGTTTCTTTTGTATAAATCGCTGTAATAAGACATTTGTTCTGTTATAAGTAGATGCTCAGGATTCTTTGTAATGCCGAAAGCTCCTCTTGACAGTTTCTGATTAAGACTAAGCTGAAGTTGTGGCCATTGCAGAAAAACTTTTCTTTCAAGTGAGTAATTGAATCCATAGCTCATGCCCAGGCTGACATAACCGTTACCAGGTAATTTTTGATATATTGAAATTCCTGTCGATGGACTGGCTATCCATGTTATTTCAGAGTCAGAAGCTTGGTTTAAGATATATAGAGTATCGCCTCTGGATGCGTTAAACGATGTCTGGAATCCTATCTGGAAATTCGGGAACCACTGGTAATCGTATTGCTTTTTACTGATAAGAGTTGAGATATAATCTTTTTTTATGCTGCTTGTATTTGCACTGTTATGAAAAGCCGTCTGTATGAGGGAATTCCAATAGTTCTCTTCTTGAGAAAAACATAAGAATGTGATTTGTAAAAGAAGGAAAAGCATAATACCTTTTCTGAACTTTTTTAATACCATAGGTTCAATTTCTCCAGTATGTAACTTAGAATTGTTCTCTTGGAAATGATGATTCTTGCATCAACCTGCAGACCTACTTTCAACGGATATCTTTTCCCCTTTTTATCCGTCAAGGACTGATTCTCAAGAGTTGCTTTTATCAGGAAGAATGCCTCTCCGTTCTGGGAATGTGTTATATCTGGATCAATGGTGATTATCGTTCCTTCTGTTCCTCCGAATTCATGATACGGCAGGCTGGGAAACCTCATCTTTACTTTCATGCCGTTTTCTATTTTTCCTGCCTGCTTTGCAGGTATGGAGAGCTTGACGGTTGTATAATGCTCATCATCAGGTATGAGGTTAAAGAGTTGTTGTCCTGACTGAATCCAGTCGCCCTCATTGAAAACCGAAATCTCCTGAATTATTCCATCAATCGGTGCACATACCTTTGTAAAAAGAAGTGAATCCTCAACCTGTGTAAGTTTTGCATTGTTTATTTTTAATGAAGTCTCAAGGTCAATTATCTCTGATTCAACACTGTGTCTGAATGTGATGTCATAATCGTCATAGTTATTGCACGCAACAAGATATTCTGACTCCAGTTCCCGGATCTTTGCAACTGTAGTCATTGATTTTGGAAGATTGTTTTCCTGTGTATATTTTTCCTTACTCAACTTACGGATATTAGCAAGCTTCTCAAGGTTGTTCAGCCATACCTCGTACCTAAGGTATGCCTCATAATGTTCATCCTTATTAATTATATTGTTTCCCAGAGATATGCTTTCCTTAATCCCATAAAGAGCTGCCAGCTTCTCATTTTCCTCCGTGATTTTTGAAACCAGACTGTCCCTCTCGGACTCTAGCTGTGTAGGATCAATCTCAAGAAGCAGCTGTCCCCTAGTTACGGTTTGCCCAGATTCATAGGATATGGACTTGATACGTCCTGTT
>JAGADS010000062.1 GCA_017613485.1 Treponema sp. | reverse complement strand
AAGCCTTGCAGAGACCTGATGGGCAAAAGCAGTATGTGGAAAGATTTACGGCCAATGGATTGCAGGAACCGCGATTTTTGTATATGACATGGCAGGCTTTACACCGGACCTTTTCTTCAGGAAACTGGTAAAATACGGGGTAACGACTTTCTGTGCCCCGCCGACAGTTTACCGCTTTTTAATCCGTCAGGACCTGAGCAAATACAAGCTTTCACACCTGCGCTACTGTGTCACAGCCGGAGAGGCAATGAATGCAGAGGTATTCAGGATATTCCATGAAAAGACAGGCCTTGAGATTCACGAGGGCTACGGTCAGACAGAGACCGCCATCATCGCAGGAACATTTCCCGGCATGAAGGTAAAACCAGGCTCCATGGGAAAACCCGCTCCAGGCTATGACGTTGAGATTCAGGATGAGGACGGAGAAAGATGCCACCCTGGACAGACAGGACGCATAGTCATTCACCTTGAAAAAGGAAATCCAGCAGGTTTATTCCGCGGCTATTACCGTAACGACGAGCAGACCCAGAAGGCACTCTCGGGCACAACCTACGACACAGGGGATACGGCATATTATGACGAGGACGGCTACATCTGGTTTGTGGGAAGATCTGACGACATCATAAAAAGCTCAGGCTACAGAATCAGTCCGTTTGAGGTGGAAAGCGTATTGCAGGAGCATCCGGCCGTACTTGAATGTGCAGTTACAGGTGTTGACGATGAAAGCCGAGGTCAGATGGTAAAGGCAACTATAGTGCTTACAGAAGGCTATACGGCATCAAAGGAGCTTGAGGTAGAAATCAAGACTTATGTCACCGAGCATCTTGCAATCTACAAGACACCCCGCCTGATTGAATTCGTATCCGAGCTGCCAAAAACAACAAGCGGTAAAATACGTCGTGTAGAAATCCGTGATCAGGACAACAAAAAGAACTGATTTACTTTTCTGTGGCCTGCATGAAGCCCTGCCAGTTTTCAGGCGGATTCTTTATGTAGCGCTCACAGATTGCCTGATATTTCTTACAGGTAGGATTTTTGTCTGCAAACGAAGCGAATATTGCATGTGCCTCGCTGAACTGACCATCACGGAATTTCTGATAGGCCTCGTCAAATGCCTTATTGTCTTCCGAATTGAATGAGCCTTTATCCCCGGGAACATAAACCCTTACAGATTCCTTACGGCCTACAACCGCAATGTCACCGATGTTGTGGAAATCAAGAACACATCCTGCCGCCTCTGCTGCTTTTGCCGTTGCCTCTGACACAAGCGTATATGTTCCGAACACTTTGTTGATTCCTTCAAGTCGGGATGCAAGGTTTACTGTATCACCCATCATCGTGTAGTCAAAACGTTTTCTTGAGCCGAAGTTTCCTACGGTTGCAATTCCTGTGTTAAGTCCGATACGCTGCTTAATCGGTCGTCCCGTAAGTTTCATGAGGCTTTCCTGCATCTCAAGAAGCTTTTTCTGGCATTCAATGGCAGCTTCCACTCCGCGTCTTGCATGATCATCCTGGTCAGTAGGAGCATTCCAGAAAGCTATGATTGCATCGCCCTCGTATTTATCGATTGTTCCGCCATGAGCAAGGATTATATCTGACATTTCGCTTAAGTATGTGTTAAGGAAGGAAGTCATTGTCTCAGGATTCATGTTTTCGGAGACTGATGTAAAGCTTTCTATATCAGAGAAAAATGCCGTTATCTCCCTTCGCTCTCCACCAAGCTTAACTTTGTCTGGATGCTCAATCAGAATTTCAATAACGGTCGGGCTAAGATACTGACTGAATACTGTCTTGATGATACGCCTCTGTTTTCCCTCGCTTAAATATGTTCCAAGAATCGTGGCAAAGAAAGAAACAAGAAGGGCTCCCAAAGGTCCTGCTACAGGAAGAATATAACCCGGTATAAAAAGCCAGTATGCGATAACCAGATAGACAACCACAATAACAATAAAGAGAAGAACCTCAAGCAAAATTGACTTTAAGTTTGCCTGCTTGGAAAGCCCTCCTGCCAGACATCCTGCAAAAGACATAAGAGCCATAATGCAGAGTGCAATAACAAGACTTACATCACGAAGATAGTTCTCGTTAAGGATTGTATCAAGCTGGCATACATGAACTCCAACCCCTGGATAAACCGAAGAAATGGGAGTTGCACAGATATCAAAAAGGCCTGCGGCATAAAGACCAAAGAACACATGCTGATCCACAAACAGCTCTGGATCCAGAAGGTCCGTAGTCTCAAAGTCAACTTCCGTTCCGTTTTTTTCCGCTTCCTCAATTGCAAGCTCGCTTCTGATAATCTCTGATGCCCCGTAAGGAATATATCTGTTCAGATTTTTCTGGAATCGGACATACATTGTCTCTCCGTCTTTTGCCTTAGGTATTTCATCAAGATCCGGTAAATCACCGCCCACAATCATGCTTGCAATGGAAAGACCTGGCTCAGCATCTGCTGAATCCGCATAGAACCGGTTGCGTCTTGCAGTTCCGTCAGAATCAAGGGCACTTGTCACATTGCCGAGTATGGCAGCACCCTCCCTTATTTCCTTTACCGGATAGAGAGGGTCACTGTCTGAGTCAGCGTAGTAAACCGTCTCGACAACACGCCCGAATCTTTCACACGCATCCCCGAGTGCCTTGTCGTCTTCAGGACCATAGATCGAAGGCTCCGTGTACAGCATATCAAATGCAATGGAAGCAGCCCCCGCCCTGTTAAAGAAATCAATAATTGTTCCATAAGCAGAACGTGGCCAGGGATATCCCCAGCCCATCTCCTCCGTTGCCCAGTCAAGACTCTGCTGATCAAGAAGGACAAGGGTTATCATGTCAGACGGATCAAAATAATCCGCAGTCAGGCTCATCCGGCTGTCATAGGTTTTATTATCCACCCAGTTGAATGCACCTGCAAAATGCAATACCGCAAAAAGAGCGAATATTGCAACACCTGTTATAATAACCCTTAACTTCTGCTTTATGGACTTCATCCTTATATTTCCTTATTATTTCATCATTTCCATATAACGATTTACACGGTATTCAGTAGTATCCTCAACCTCTGTCTTTTTGAGAGTTGACTTGAGCTTGGAGATACGGCTTTCAGGACTCGGGTGTGTCTTGTAAACTCCTGTTTTCTTGCCTTTCTGCTGATCCGCCATTTTCTGAAGCATGTCCACGATTGCATTTGGATCATAACCTGCGGCAGCCATCAGTTCAACAGCCTTTTTATCCGCATCGTATTCCTGTCCCTGTGAGTATCCGTTGTTCACCATGTCAGAGAGAGCATCGCCAACCATGTCATCAAGAGTATTTGCCATCTCAGCCATATCCAGTGCTGAAAGTGTGGCATTTGCAGTTGACTTGAATGCATCTGTCCATCGGTTTGTCTTGATAGACTTGACGCTGTGCTTGAGCTGAATGTGTCCGATTTCGTGTGCAATTACAGCTGCTAGGGAATCCTCTGAGTCAGTACAAGCAATCAATCCGCGTGTAACAAAAATGTGACCGCCAGATGTAGAGAAGGCATTTACCTCAGTTGAATCAATAATCTTTACGTGATAACCGTTGTAAAGTGCCGGATCATCTGAATTGAGTACCAGTACCTGACAGATTTTGTTCAGATAATTCTCAAGCTTTTTGTTCTCGTAGAGCTTGTAGTTTGTAAGCAGGTTTGCAGCCACTGAACGGCCGATATAGTATTCGTTTTCCGGGGTGATTTCTTCCGTTGCCTTAGACAGGCTGTTAAAGGCACCAGCCGAAGCATCATCTCCAACTGCAGTAGCAAGTTGTCCCATAAATGCAAAGCCTTCCGAGGTACATGCAGTGAGCGCAACAGAAGAAATGAAGACCGCTGAAATTAAAATCTGATGTATTCTTTTCATTTTTTACTCTCCCTGATTCAAGTGTCCTTCTTCGACAAATTTCAGCAATTCAGCATTGCTCACAATAATGGCCTCTATCGCATCAATGACTTTGAAATCAAGATTAGGCTTGGATGCCTTGTATGCATTTTCTGCCTCCTCTGACCAGCCTTTTCCTGCAAGAGCCAGTTCCTTTGCAGAAGCCGTCGTCTTTGATGATGTATTGATTTTTTTCTTTGTGATGTTTCCTGACGCAATCCATCCTGTTGATCTTGATCCAGTTGAAAGCTGTATCTTGACTTTTTTACCGCTTACGGCAAGCACTTTACCCGAATCACCATAAACTGCAAGACCTGAATCCTTGCTGAATGAGCCTTCTGATGATTTAAGCTGTACGGATTTTGTAGACACATAGACTGTATCACCCGACTTGTACGAAGCCGCAAAAACTGAAATACTGCAGAATGCAATCAGCAGCAATAAAACTCTTTTTTTCATTTTTCCTCCTAAATTACATCATAGCACATGGCTATCATTATATAAACAATGTTTTTCACATTTAATTACAATAAATTTCTAGAGACTTTCCGGGGTTTCATTTTTTATCGTAAGAATCGCGCTATTATCCCCATTGAGCATCCTCTCGCATAAATCAACCGGCATTGGTTTTCCCTTAAGGAATCCCTGAACATTATGACAATTGAATTTCTTTAGCATATTTAACTGTGAGTCGGTTTCCACCCCCTCTGCAATTGTATCAAGTCCCATTTTTGAAACAAGGGATACTATGCTCTCGGTGATATTTGCCTCTACACCGTCTGCCTCGCTTATATTGGAAATAAACGACTTGTCTATCTTAAGCGTAGTAAGCGGAAGTATCTGAAGGTACCTCAATGAAGAATAGCCTGTGCCGAAATCATCAAGGGAAATTCCTATTCCCATCTCGCGTATTTTGTTCAACTTGGCAACAGTATCAGACACATTGTCTATGAACATGCCCTCAGTTATTTCTATTTCAAGATGCTTTACTTTTATGCCGTATTTGTCTATTCTGGTCTTAAGGTTATATATAAATCATCTTTCTGGAACTGAATTGGAGAGACATTCACCGATATGATGCCGTCAAAGCCAAAATCCTTTTCCCACCTTGCAAGCGTCTTAATGGCTGTTTCCATGACCCATTCACCTAAAGGAATGACAAGCTGTGTCTCCTCTGCAAGCGGAATAAACTGATCGGGACGAATCCACCCTAGCTCATCATCGTGCCATCTTAGCAGTGCCTCAAATCCCCGGAGTTCTCCTGTAATCACATCAAACTGAGGCTGGAAATAAAGCATGAAAAGATCGTCTGACAGTGCCTTGTTCAGCTTGTTTTCAATGCAGATCTTTTTCAGGAATTTTTCCTCCATCATTTTCTGGAAGAAATATATGCTGTTCTTTCCGTTTTTCTTGACTTCCACCATCGCCATGTCAGCAAACTTAAGCAAGTCAGCAGGAGCCCTTGAATCATCCGGGAAAATCGAAATACCGCCGGAAACCCCTATTCCCTCATCGTTACATGCGTGGATAAGATTGTACCCCAAAAGAGCCATTTCCTCGTTAGAAGTTATATTATGACGCATGACGATAAATTCATCACCGGAAAAACGACACGCTGTAGTCCTGTCATCCTCAAATCTACGGAGGATTTTTCCCATACGCCGTATTATCGCATCTCCCTCTGCATGTCCACCTGATTCATTTATATCCTTGAGGTTATCCAAATCAAGGAGTATTATTCCTATTTTCTTATCTTCCCTTGTGCATGTCTCTATCTCAGTCGAAATCATGCGTTCAAACCACGGACGGTTCTTGAGGTTGGTCATTGAGTCATGATAGGCGGCAAACTGAAGCTGCTGGTTCAAAGTCTGTATGCTCTCCAGTTTTGTCCTCATACCAGATCTTGTAAGAGAAAGCTCTTCTGTAAGGGAGGCATTCCTCATGTTCTGCTGCTTAAGCTGAATCTCCATCTCATGCTGGGCAGAGACATCCTGAAGAACTGCAATAATTCCTCCACTCGGAATCTTGTTTACAGTGATATGGAGCCATTTCTGAGTTAACTCTGAATTGATTGTCTGGGAAACCGTATAATGCGTATCCATGACCTGGGTTGCTATCTCAAACCATGGTACCTCAGGACTTATTAAATCCTTGACCTGTGAATAGAACATTCCTGCACGAACCACTTCATGTACAAGCGTAAGAAATTGAGGATTTGTATACTCAATTTTAAAATCAACAATCTTTCCGCTTTCATCCTTTACGGGAGTTGCGACAAACATCGCCAAGGAAAGACTGTCCATAATGCTTTTGTGGTCCAAATCAGACATATTCAACCTTTAATCAAATCAAGTTTAAATCCATCCCAGCCTACCTTATATTATAACAGAGATTTACACATTTGTCGACAAAAAAAAATAAATCCCGGACATTTTAGCCCGGGAATGCATGAATCACTTGCTGCTTTCTATCTTTATGGAACCGGAAGTGGCCTTTACTTGAATCGGAACCGACCCCATGCGGTTAGAGTCCAGATCGTTCTTTACTGAGCCGGAATTAACCTTTGTATCAAAAAAGTACTCTGGACTTGGAACCAGATACAGTTT
>JAGADS010000061.1 GCA_017613485.1 Treponema sp. | reverse complement strand
TTCCTTGCTTACAACGTCAACCTTCATGTAGCCGTTTCTTGCGGCTGTCTCATCAAAGCTTGCTTCCTTCCACTGTGCCTTTACTTCAACTGTCTTATTCTTGAGGTTGATTGTTCCTTCCATGCCGACCGGGGCATCATTTTCATCATCATAATCCCTGTCGAGTATGTCACCTATCCTGAACATTATGACAGTGGATGAATCGGGTGAAGCCTTTTTATATTTCTTTGAATTGTCGCTTGACTTGTAGATGTAGCCGTCATTTCCCTTTGCCTTGGACAAGTTTTCAAAAGCATTCTTTACTGGGTCACTGTCACTGTTGTATTCATCAATAACCGGCTGGGCTATTGCCTGCAGACTGCTTCCAGACTGTTTAGCCACTTCCTTGTAATATTCATCCATAGAGGCTGCGGCATCTTCCTCTATTTCTGCACCGATTGCACTTAAGTCCACATTAGACCATGCATTTGCAACTGCCTTTGAATTTGCCTTGACGACTGCATAATCCTTGGAGTTTATGTCCTTCTTGAGCTCTGCAAAAGGATCCATTCCCATGCTCTGGAGGAGGGCAGCTGATTGTGCATCAATTTCACTTTCGGCTAAGACAACAACTGCTGACTTAGAAATCATACCGAATTTTTCGATGCAGTTTGAACCGCTGATTCCGTATTTCTGCAGGACCTTTACAACGTCGTTCTTCTGTTTTGCACTTACGTCAATTGAGTCTCCATCCCAGACACCCATTTTGCTCAGTTCGCCTGCAATAGAATTCAGGTTTTTGGCCCAGTTTTTGACATCACTGTCTGTAACACCAGTGCTTTTTGGCTCTGCAAATAAAACCATGCCCATAGAAAGGCACAACAGCACCGCGATCAATTTTTTTGCAACAATTTTCATAACAGTTCCTCCATATATCTGTCTATTATGACATAAGGTAAACAACTCAGTCCGTAATCTGGTAACATGAGGATAAAACATCCATATCATACATTTTAGCACACAATATGACATAATTAAAGGTTTATTTTAAAGATTCAAATAAGCAGACCAAATAAGCAGACCAGTTGAATTACATGCAAAGAAAACCTATAATATAGAAGTTACCTATAGATGGTTTTTTTATGAGCAGAATGAATAAAAAAATGGACATGCTTAACGGGTCTCTGTGCGACAAGATTTTGATTTTTGCCATTCCACTGGCACTTACCGGAATCCTGCAGCAGCTTTTTAATGCGTCTGATGTTGCCGTAGTAGGTCGTTTTGCTGGTGAGGCGGCAATGGCGGCTGTCGGCTGTAATACACCGATAGTGTCCTTTCTGGTTAATCTTTTTCTTGGACTTTCACTTGGAAGCAATGTCATAATCTCTCAGTTTACGGGGCAGGGGGATTTGGCAAGGGTCTCAAAAGCAGTTCATACTTCAATGGTGCTCTCTGTCCTTGGTGGAATTGTTATTGCCCTGATTGCAGAAGTTCTGGCGGCTCCTGTCCTGCATCTTCTTGGTGTGCCTGATGAAGTCTATCCGATGGCCCTCTCATACCTTAGGATTTACATTGCGGGGCTACCGGTAATTTTCCTCTATAACTTTGAGGCGGCAATTTTCAGGAGTCAGGGGAAAACGGAAAAACCTCTCATTGCGCTGGCATTGTCCGGTTTCCTGAATGTGGGCCTTAATGTTTTCTTTGTTCTGGTATTGCATAGAAAAGCAGACGGTGTTGCGCTTGCCACGGTTATCGCCAATGCAGTAAGTGCCATTATTCTTCTTGTAATGCTGCGTAAAGATCACACTGCAATCCGTGTTGAATTCTCAAAGCTCCAGATTGACGCATCCCTCTTGAAAAAAATACTCCAGATAGGAATTCCTTCCAGTTTGCAGAGCTGTGTTTTTGCCCTTTCCAACATGTGCGTACAGTCTGCAATCAACAGCCTTGGAACACTTGTCATAGCGGCATCATCCGCTGCATTCAACATAGACAGCTTCTCATTCTTCATCATCAATTCATTCGGGCAGGCATGTACTACCTTTGTCGGACAGAACTATGGTGCTGGAAATGAAGAAAGATGTAAAAAAACATTGAAATATTCGTTCATGCTGGATGCATTGTTTACTCTGCTTATCTGCATTGTGATTTATGTTTTCGGACGGCCGTTATTGTACTTGTTCAACGACAATCCAGAGGTCATAGAGCTTGGTGTCACCAGATTAAAGATTCTTATTATCGGTCACTTCTTTGCTTTCCAGGTTGAAGTGTTCTCCGGCTATCTGCGTGGTTACGGGAAATCTGCCCTGCCTGCCGCCATTACGGTTGCAAGTGTCTGTGGAATAAGGCTCATCTGGGTTTTTGCCGTATTCCGTTTTTATCCTACATTCCCCATGCTGATGGTTGTCTATCCAATCAGTCTCTGCGTGAATGCCACCGGACTTGTAATAGCGACGATTGCCTTTGTGAGGAAACGTAAGCTTTGTCATTGCCGGACTGTCCACTAAGTATGATTAGTCATTGCCGGACTTGATCCGGCAATCTCTATAGTCAGAGATTCCCGCATCGGGGTGCGGGAATGACAAGGTGCCATTGCTGTCTGGGACTACCGTTACTGCCCTAGAACCTGTGACCGCCGCCACCACCTGAGTGACCGCCACCGCCACCTCTTGAGCCTCCACCTCCAGAAGAAGATGACATTACTACTGAGGTAAGTTTTCCCTTTGTTACAGCGATACCATCGATTGTTCCGTGGAAGATTGGAGCTGGTTTTGCCTGTGCCTTATCGTCTGCTGTCTTTCCATTTGATTTCATGTAGAGGTAGCAGATAATCAGGGCTAGAATCAATGCAAGAAGATAATTGCTTATGTGCTTCATCGGCTGAGCGATTTTTCCGCCTTCAAGAAGTGTCTCTATCTGAGTGAAAACTTTGTTAGCACATCCGTAGTAATCTTCATTACTTGCAAACTTGTACACGTTGTCGGTGATTGACTGTGCATAATTGCTGTTTATGACCTTGTACACGTCACCTTCGCTGTGAATCCAAAGCATCCTCTCGTCCATGTCTACGAGGAAGATAGTTCCGCTAGTATCACGTCCATAAAGGTCTTCATATAATGTTGCGGCAAGATCACTCGTGGAGTATCCGAAGTTATTGTTGGTAGTATGGAATAATGCATTTCCCCATTGTGTAATAGGAATCATGTCATTGAGGAGGTTATCCCTTTCCTTGTCAGAAAGAAGATTTGCATTATCCTCGATAAGGACTTCATAGCCTGTTGCATCATTTTTATAAAGGCGCATTGCAGATAAATCATCTTCGACTTCATCTATGCTTCCGGTTGTTGCAACAGAAACATCACCGTCTTCAGATTCATCCATCTCATCCAGCATCTTGAATAATTCATCAACAGTTATGCCCATCTCATCTGCAACATTCTCACAATAAGCATAGAACTCTTCGTCCGTCATATCCTCTAAAGAAATGTCTTCTGAATCTTCAACTCCAAGCGGGATAATATCATCATCCGCAGAAAGGGGTAACAGAAGCATGAGTGATGCAATAATCAGTGTAATCAGCTTTTTCATTTTTATGCTCCTCTCTTTTCAAAGAAGTGTGGAATCGGTCGTGAGCAGCTAAGGTTGTGAGCCTTGACCATAGAAGCCACAGAAAGGAATGTTGCCAGTATGCTTACAAATGAAACGGCATAGTAAAGAATGTCGTTTGGCATTTTGGACCATATCATATAGGCACATCCTAATATAGATGCGATTGAAACAAGAAGGATAAAGTCAAATTTCTTCTTGTTCTTGTCTTTTATTGCGATTGATTCAGGTGCATAATTTGTCTGAAATCCCTTGTCGTCCACTCGTGCTTCCTGTTTCTTAAGTTTTTTCAGTGCACTCAGACGGCATATCATCATGATAAGGGAAACAACTCCAGTAGCAAGCATGACAGTACTTGGCATCAGAGTGAATAAGAATTCAAATATGCAGAAAATCGGAATTGAAAGCAAGAGCGAAACCAGGGCATATTTCTTTATGTCAGAAGGAATCTCCGTAAACATTTTTCCAGTGTTACCGTTGATTACCGCATAGCAAAGCCTGTTCTTGTTCTTGAATGTCATGAACCATACCGGAAGCATTGCAAGTTTTGGTTCAAGCTTGGCATATTCGGCGCCATTTTGCTTTGTAATTACACTTGAAAGAGATGAATGATGCCTGAAGTCACTGCTGAATCTGTCCTGAGCCGCAATGTCGTTCTTAACCTGCTGTCCGATTGCAACACTGCATTTTGTATAGACATCTTCATTGTAAACTTCGGGTTTTACATCCGCCACATCCGCATAGGAGCCCGCCATAAGAGAGCTGTTGTACGGCTGGAGTGAATCGGGAGAAAAGTTACCTATCTGCTCGCTGATTCTGTCATCCAGAGTTGCTGATGCATCAAAGAATACCCCGTCCACTGTACCGTTTGGCTGAACGTCTATGTCGTATTCCTGGGTATACTTTGTGTTACCGCTTGTCCAGGATTCAACTGTCTGGAAAGAGGCATGTGCTCCCTCGTTGAATTTCTCGGTATAGACCCAAAATGGAATGTAAGTGTTACGCAGAGTTTTTTCCGCATTTTCTACCTTCATGTCCTTTGGTAAAAAACGTGCTTTCTGGAGCTTTGCCTTGTACAGTTCCAGGCACTTTTCTTTTGTGACTGTAAATGGAAGTATATAAGTCGGTTTCTGAATCTTTGCAAGCCGGCTTTCCAATGTTACGAATGTTCCGCAGTAAGAGCAGTACTCTACGGCATCCAAATTTGTGGCGAATACCTCTGCACCGCAGTTCGGGCATGTAAAGATTTTTGCATCAATAGTTTCGCCCGCCTCGTTTTCAGCAGGTTCACTTCCGAATTCCTGGGTTTCTTTGGCACCCTGCATTTCCTTTATGCTGTCCGGATCAAATTCGCTTTCGCAATATTCACAGACTAATTTTTGTTTTTTTATGTCGAAGTTGAGCGTTCCTCCGCAGCTTGGACATCTGTTTGCCATATCTAGTCCTCCTTCAATTAGAATATAGAATTACAGGTCTTTTTTCAAGATAAAACAGCCCTTATGCTTGATTGAGCGGTTTTTAGGAGAAACCAGAGTGTCTGGAAAAGTGCTCAATTATCCCCCTAAAAATTTTTTTTTTTTACCGCGATTCGGGGTTTTCAATTATTGATAAAATGCTTTTTTTTTGTATAGTGTTTCTTAGGTTCACATGAACTCAAATTTTTACTCAAGGAGTATATTATGAAGAAAATTATTACGGTTTTGGCTGCATTGGCAGTTACATCATTCGCAGCATTTGCAGGTCCCGCAATCTCTGTAGGTGGCGGTTTTGGTGTTGCAGTTGAACAAAAAGATGGAGTTGGTGAAGACAATATTCTTGGATCTCCTGTTATTTCACTGAAAGCTGACTTCCAGTGGGAAAAATTCGGTCTTGCCGCTGATTTTGACTTTAACTTAGGCAGTATTGACTGTAACTGGTATGCTTGGCCTGATAAAGAAACTCTTTTCTCTGAATCTCTCCTTTTGACTCCTTATGTGAATTTAAATGCCGGAGAATTCAACTTTAACATCGGTCCAACATTTGGAATGAAATTTGAACAGAATAAAAAAGTAACCTCTACATATACAGAGACTCGAAATCCTATCAGCCTTCTCTGTGGTGGCACGGTCAACTGCAATTACAAGATATCAGATAAACTGAATGTTTACCTTGAAATTCCAGTTATTTGCAATAATATCTTCCTTAGCAATACAAGAACAGTAACACCTATTGTTGGTGATCCAACAACAACTTCTGAAGATTCATACGTTGCAAGACCTGCCCTCTATGTTGTACCAAAAATGGGTCTGACATTCTCATTCTAAAATATCAAATCCTTTCTGGTTTTTTACCCTGGCTGGCTTAATCTGGCTGGGGTTTTTTCTTTAATTCATAATTGTTAATTCTGCATTCTTAATTATGCATTGGCGAATCCTGCTAGCGACCGACTTGCCTTTATGTTAGAATAAAGATACAATTATTAATATGAAAATTATTAGAAACCCCTTAAAAGCAATATTATTTTTATGTGCGGCTTTATTTCTCTTTGTTACAGGCTGTTCAAATACAACAGAAACCCCTTCGGGTACAGACAATACCGAAATTCATTCAAGTACAGAAAATAACGAAACGCAAAAGAATTATTTTGATTACGGTGAGAACTGGAATTTTGATGTCACTATAGAAAGCCCTACAACAAAAAATAATGTAAAGCAATATGTCTATAATTATTCAACCGTTGATCAACAGAATAATACTGTAACATGCAGTGCCCTTCTAGAATATCCCAAGCCAGTTTCTGGTTCAGCTGTCGTTCAGATTGACTGTGTAATCATAGACTGTCACGGTACAATTTCTAGTAATTCAGAGGCACCAAGTGTTCATGGAGGTGCGTCTTTTAGTGCAGCGGATCTTAAGAATTATGGGAAAAACGCTCTTATCATTGCCCCGGATTATCTTGGCTACGGTGCTTCTGTAAGCAAAGTTCATCCATATATGGTTACAGACCTTTGTGCACGAAACATCATAGATTCTGTTGTTGCAGTTTTACAAAATCCTTCCAGTTTTGGTTACAGCCTTAAATCAGGATATAAATCTTATGTCATAGGCTATTCACAGGGAGGGCAGACTTCTCTTGGAACATTCCGTGCAATAGAAAACTATATTCCAACAGCGTACAAGAATTTGATAAATCTTGAAAAATGCTACTCTGGTGCAGGCCCTCATGACTTACCCGCAACAATGGAAAACTTTTTGAATAAAGGAGAGGACGGAAACGGTATTGTATTTCCAAACCTTATCTATCTTGTTATCAAAGGTGTTCTGAGTGCTGATTATGAATGCATGCGGGGCTATGAGTTAGCGGATTTCTTTACAGATGAGTTTTTAAATTCCCGGATAAAAGCAGGCATTGATGCAAAAGAAATCTCCATTTCATCTCTTGCCCTGGAATTCAATAACTTCCAGGATTTGAACAGACTTGTAAAACCCGAGCTGTTGAATCCAGGCTCAGAAATCTATAAAAACCTTAAGAAAGCCCTTTCCCGGAACAGTCTTTCAAGCGGCTGGACCGTAACAAAGCCTGTCTATATCTTTCATCATATAAATGACGACATGGTTCCGCCAATAAACATAAGGCAAGTTCAAAACGGAATCGGTAAAAACAATCATTTAGTAACATGCTATGTTGATGAGACAGACATAACAACATCAGGCATGTTTGAGTTTATCCACAGCAAAGCCGCAAGCAATTTTTATACAATATGCGGTCAGGATTTTTTGAATAATTAAGAAATACAAAAGCAAGGAATAATAAATCATAATGAAAAAACGTGTGCTTGCACCCCTTTCACAATAGATTTTTGCAACCTGAGCGCATTTTCTATCGCAAAACCTCTCTATGTTTCTTCCCTGATTCCTTTACTAAGTTTCTTTTATGGTTTATCATTCAGGAAGGGAGATTCACTTATGAAAAAAAACACGCTTGTTCTTTCTGACAAATCTGCACATGAAATTTCACCCGATATGGTAGGACTTTTCTTTGAGGACATCAATTTTGCGGCGGACGGCGGTCTTTATGCCGAGATGATCGAGAACCGTTCTTTTGAGGCTGTAAAAAGCAAGGGAGAAAGCCACAATTATGTTCTGCGTGAGGACAATCTTTATGCATGGTCTGGACCAGAGGATGCCCTGGAGATTTCATGCAATGAGCCTGTGAGCCAGAACAATCCCCACTACCTGCGCTTTACTGCTAAAAACGACGGCGATGGATTCAAGAACAAGGCTTATGACGGCATTCATCTTAAAAAGGGAATGAAATACAAGCTCTCTTTTTATGCCCGCGAGGTAAAATATCCTGAGGGAAAAATCCAGGTCTCTGTAAAAAAGGACGGCAAAGTCTACGGTCAGGTAGAAATCGAATTCCACAACTCAAAGAACCGTCCTGCTGAATGGATGGATACAATCCGCGTTACATGCGACACTCTGGAATGGGAGCATTACACAGCTGTCCTTACCGCACTTGAGGACGTAAAGGGTGCTGAGTTTGAGATCGCGCTTACAAAAGCAGGCTCTGTGGAATTTGACCTTATCTCCATGATTCCTGAGGATGCAGTTGCAGGTGTTTTCCGCAAAGATCTTTTTGAGGCATTAAAAGATTTACATCCGGCATTCATAAGGTTCCCGGGAGGCTGTATTGTTGAAGGCACAAGCATCATGCGGCGCTATCAGTGGAAAAACACAGTCGGTGAATTGAAGGATAGGAAAATCAACACGAACCTCTGGGCCTTGCAGGGCGGCAATGTCATGACTGCATGGGAGACTCCGGACTGCCATTACATGCAGAGCTATGGCATAGGTTTTTACGAATACTTCCTGCTGTGCGAGCTTTTGTCTTCAGAAAAACGTGCCTGTAAGCCGCTTCCAGTTCTTAACATCGGTGTCGCATGCCAGTTCCGCTCATACGAAACAGTCCCTGTTGACTCAGATGATTTCAAGCAGTATGTTCAGGATGCACTTGATTTGATTGAATTTGCAAACGGTCCTGTCACAAGCAGATGGGGCTCCCTGCGCGCTCAGATGGGTCACCCGGAAAGCTTTAATCTGGACATGATTGCCATTGGAAACGAGCAGTGGGAAAGCGGGTGCGTTGATCTTGCTCCACGTTACATCGCGTTTGAAAAAGCCATACACGAAAAATACCCCCAGATGAAATGCCTGGGAACTGCAGGTCCCTTTGTAGGAAATGACTTTCATAAAAATGCCTGGGATTTTTACCGCATTCAGAATAAATCAAATTCAAAATTCGCCTATGCCGTAGATGAGCATTATTATGTTGCCCCGGAATGGCTCTATGACAATGTTGCCTTTTACGATGAATATCCGCGGGATGTCCTTGTTTTTGCAGGTGAATATGCCGCCCATGATGCAAACCTGTCCAATTCCGTGGAAGGAGCTGTAGCAGAGGCCGCAATGATGACCGGTATGGAACGCAATGGCGATGTAGTGCGTCTTGCCTCTTATGCCCCGCTTTTCAACAGGATAGGACATTCACAGTGGACACCTGACTTGATCTGGTTTGATGCAGAGAAGGTTGTCCGTACTCCTAGCTATTATGTGCAGAAAATGTTCTCTGATTATTCTGGAAACGAGGCTCTTGATCTGGACGGTCAGGAAAAGACACTGAGGGAAAACAAGCTGTATGTCTCGGCAGTTAAAACAGCAGATTCAGGTAAAAGAATCATAAAGACAGCAAACGGTTCGGATGAGGAGCAGATTCTTGTTCTTACGGATTCACAGGGGAATGTGCTTTCTGGAGATGCAGAGATAGCACGCCTTGTCGCATCAAGTGGAAGTGCCAAAAAAGTTGAGGCCACAGATGCCATCGGAACAAGCGGTGGAACAAAGGGTGTTTCCCCGGAGTTTATGTCCAATCTTGAGGTATGCGAAAAACGTGCCCCGGAATCAGTTAACTATACAGTGGCAGACGAAAAATTCAATGGAGAGATAACAATTCCTGCAAAGAGCTTTGTTGTTGTAAAACTGTAATATGTTGACATGAACTATTTTTAATAGTAAATTGAAGATACTTAAACTACACCTAAGGAGAACTTATTATGAAAAAATCAATTAAGGTATTATTTACAGCAGGTATACTGGGTCTCGTCATGGCACTTACATCATGTGCAAGTTTGCTTGATGCAGTTGGTGGTGCTATGACACAGGCAGCAAGTCTTTATGACAAGACATTTACTTATCAGAATGTGGAACTGACATTCAGAAGTGAATCTGCTGACGGATATATTAAACTGGATGTAAGAGTAAATGGCTCTACACCATCTGGCTATTCATGGAATCTTGACAACGAAGATCTTTCAGGAGAAAGAGATGTCATCATTTATCTTAATGGTACTACTCGTTTAGGAAGACTGACACCTAACTCCCTAATTCCAACCACTTTGACAGCAAACGGAAGCATTAACATAGGTGGAATCACAGTTCCAAACGGTGCTGTGTTCAGAAACTAAAAATATTCATTATAGAGATTGCCGGATCGAGTCCGGCAATGACAATTGACCCGATAATCTTAATAACTATTCTTTAAGGAGAATAAATTATGAAAAAATCAATCAAAGTTTTATTCACCGTTGGAATTCTTGGACTGGTCATGCTACTTGGCTCTTGTGCTGATCTGTTTGACACAGTCGCACAGGCTACAAGTCTCTATGACTCAACATTTAAGGCTACCGTTGCTTCTTCAGGTTCTAATACTACAATTGAAATTACTTTTAAAAGTGAAAATATTAATGGAAACTTTCAACTTGATGTAAAGGTAGGCAATACTTCCCAATCTAACTATAGATGGAATTTAGACCCAGAAGATTTAAAAGGAGAAAGAGACGTAATTATTTATTACAATGATACTCCTCAAGGACATCTTGCTCCAAATGGTGTTTTGCCAACAACTTTAACTCCCAGATCAACATTTAATTTTGCTCAAGCAAGTGTTACTACCAATACCACATTCCAAAAGCAGTAAAACTAAATGGAAGAGTATTCAACTGTTTATTGTGATGAGGAAATTGTCGTACTGAATAAAAAAAGCGGCTGGCTGACGGCTGCTGATCGGTACGACACAGATTCCCCTCGTCTTGATGAGGCTGCAAAGGCAAAATTCGGAAACCTATTTGCAGTCCACAGAATCGACACAGATGCAAGCGGAATTGTTCTCTATGCAAGAAACGAAAATACTCAGGCCGTACTCCTGCAGCAATTCAACGGCAATAAAGTTGAACAGACTTTTCACTGCCTGGTTTACGGCCACCCTCAATGGAAAGACCTTCACACAGAACTAAAACTTTTACCCGACGGTGACCAGAGACACCGCACGACAGTCAACAAACGCATTGGAAAGATTTCGATTACTGACTTCAGGCTTCTATGCACTGCAGGACCATTTTCCTGGATAGAAGCCATACCACGTACAAACCGCACACATCAAATCAGAGTACATTTGCAGCAGAATGGAGTCAACATAGTCTGCGATCCCCTGTATTCAGGAAATCAAAAGCCCGTACGCCTAAGTGACATAAAAAAACGATGGAACGGCAACACGGAAGAGGAAAGGCCTCTATTAAAACGTCTTGCACTTCATGCTTATTCTATTTCATTTGATCATCCGTCAAACGGCACAAAGGTAACATTTACAGCTCCGTATCAAAAGGATATGGATGCAACCCGAAATCAGCTTGCAAAGATATTTGGCGAAGATCCCCTGGAAAAACTGTGAAGAAAAAAATCACCCTCTTGATTTTCTGTTTACTCTTTTTTCCGTTTTCAATATGGTCACAAAACAATACATCATTTTTCAACTCTGTTTCTTTTGGCTTGGGCGGGTATTTGGATATACGCATAGGTCATCAAGGAGAATATGTATACGAGCCTCTTTCCAACGACCGTATGCTCTCCTATCTTGAATGGGATGAAAAACCTTTGATTATCGTGGGTTTGACAGGAGAAGCAGAATATAAAAATTTTCAGCTTAAAGCACAGGGTAATCTGGCAATTCCAACCGACTCTGGTATAATGATTGATCTGGATTATATGAATGTCTCTGATTTCCCTGACTGCCCAGATTCAGTTGCAAAGATACTCACTAATTATTCAGAAAGCCTCTGCCACACAAATTCCCTGTTTTCAATTCAAGTTCAGCTTTCCTACATTTTTAATCTTAACCGGGTTTTATCCCTTGCACCGGTTTTAGGATATGAATTCCAGCATTCAGATCAAAGTGCATGGGGTCTAGATGGATTTTATTATAACAGATTCTACACAGAATCCAACGGATATTACGGAAGCTATGACACGACAGGGCATAATTATAGCGTATATGATTCACAAGATAAAGAAACATTAAGACTCAAAAGAAATTATCATTTAATATGGCTTGGGCTTGGTGCTTCATTCAACTTGAATAAATCCCTCTCACTCAATGCAAATGTTTTGATTTCACCGTTTACTGCAATTGAATCACTTGACTGGCATCTTAACCAAGGTCAGGCATTTTTAGATGACACACATTCTCTTTTCAGCGGGGGAAAAGTTTCTGTCGCCCTGAATTACAAAATAGATTTGCACAATTGCATTTATGCACAGGTTGAATGGCTGTCAACTGGAATTGCAGACGGCATAACCTACAGCGGGCCAATAGGGGCGGACAACTATTACGGACATAAGAATTCTCATGCCGGAGCCGACATGAAAACCTGGGATTTCGTATTAGGCTATAAATACTTTTTTTAACTGATTTTTGCAATTTCAAAATTCTTGTGATATAATTATGATGTTGGCTTTTTCAAAAAAGGAGGTGACACATGAAAAAAATAATAACCATAAGCCGTGAATTCTGCAGCGGTGGACATACAATTGCCGAACGCATATCTGAGCTTCTGGAAATTCCTTTTTATGACAGGGAGTTGATTGAGCTTGCCTCGCAACAGTCGGGATTGTCTCCTGAATTCATCAAATCAAACGAGCAGAAAATCTCTTCCGGCCTAATGTATAACCTTATGCTTAGTTCAAGCTGCACCGTTCCAAACACAACTGGAATGACAAACGGCATGTCTGCAAAACCTACGCTTCCACTTCCAGATCAGGTTTTCAACGCACAGAGAAATGTCATTCTTGAGCTTGCAAAAAAAGGTCCCTGCATTATTCTTGGACGCTGTGCAGATTACATTCTTAAACATAGCGATGACATAAACAAAGATGAATTAATGAATGTGTTTATCTATGCTCCATTTGAAGACAGGGTTCAACGCTACATGAAAGATGAGGGAGTTGACCGTTCTGCCGCAGAAAAGCAGATAAAGCAGATGGATAAATACCGCACGAATCATTACAGCACTTTTACAGAACAGACATGGGGAAAACGCGAATACTACGACCTTTTGATTAACAGCTCACTTTTGGGAATTGGAGCCACCGCACAGTTTATTGCCGACATTGCAAAACAGGCCTAGTTAAAGCTTTATCCTTACACTCTGAATACGCCGGGCAGCCTGATCTTCCACCACAAAGACAGCACCGGCATTTTTGTATACTGCTCCAATCGAAGGAAGCTCGTCAAATTTTTCCAGGAGCCATCCGCCAAGAGTTGTGTAAACCTCACTGTCCAGATGAAGCTTTAGGACATCATTCACGTCCTCGATTTTCATGTCACCCGGAACGATAAATTCCTTTGTGCCTAAAACTGTAATCCTTTTTTCAGGGGCAACCTCGCTTTCGCCATATTCATCTGTGATGCGTCCGAACACTGCACGAAGAATATCATCCATTGTAACAATGCCCGCTGTCTCGCCATACTCATTCACAACAATTGAAAAATTCTCTTTTTCCTTCTTGAACATCCTCAAAAGGTCAACTGTGGAGATTGATTCCGGCACAAAGAGAACCGGGTTCATGCAGATGCGGACAAAATCCCTGCTCTGTTTAATCTGTGGTGAGGCAAACAGGACGGATTTATAATGCAGGACACCTACAACTTTCTCCTGATCCCCATCGATTACAGGCAAGCGAGAATACCCTGAATTAGCAAAGGCATCCACCACCTGCTCCTGATTAAAACTGATGTCGATGTATTGAACAAGAGAACGATGGCGCATGATGTCTTTTGCCTCAAGGTCAGAGAATTCAAATATGCGGTCAAGCATCTCCTTTTCATCTGCCTCAAGAGTGCCTTCTTTTTTCCCCAGAGCAAGAAGCGTCTTTAATTCATCCTCTGTAACAAGAGGACGTTTTTTCCTGATGACTACACTGTCAAAGAAATCTAGAAAATGTGACAGTTGATCAAAAAGCCAGACAACAGGAAACAGGATTTTCTGAATCACAAAAATAGCAGGTGCATTGGTCTGTGCAAGTTTTGCAGGTTGAACGGTGGCAACAGTCTTTGGAATTATCTCGCTGAAAATTATCACAAGTATGCTTATTACAGCGGTTCCGTAAGTGACATAGGATGCACCGAAAAACCTTATCGTAAATGCGGTGGTAAGGGAAGATATCAACGTCGTAACAAGATTTGTTCCGATTAAGACAGTTGAAATAAGCCTGTCCAGATTTTTGCGCAGGGCATATACTTTCTTTGCGTTCTTTTCCCCGGCATTAAGCATCTGTCTGGCGGTTATTCTGGAAAGAGAAGTAAATGCAGTTTCAGATGAGGCGAAAAATGCTCCCGCAAACAAAAGAAGGATTTGGGCAGAAAGAGAAATTGCAACGTAAAGAATTTTATTCATCCTCTTCCTCCTCCTTTTTTATTTTCTGGATGCGGATTTTTGCAACACGCTTGTCGTCCATTTTCAAAACTGTAAAAATATATCCCTGCTGCTGTATGGACTCTTCTTCCGTTGGAATATGTCCCAGACATTCACCTATCAATCCGCCGATTGTCTCGCAATACTCTGAGCTGAGTTTTATTCCAAGCTGCTCGTTCAAATCTACAAGACGTGCCTGTCCTTCTATCTCCGAGTGATCAGTGTTCTTTATCACCACCTCTACACGGCGTGCATAGGGCTTGTATTCATCTGCAATCGGCCCGAATATTTCCCTTGCAATATCCTCGCTGGTCAATACTCCGTCGGTTCCGGCATATTCATCGATTACAATCGCCATGCTCTGATGATTGTCCTTTAGCATCTGCTGAATGCCCGACATTTTTTTTGTCTCAAGAATAAAGAGCGGAGGCCGCATCACTTTCTGCACGGAAAAATCATTTGAATCTTTCATATTGTAGAAAAGCAGATCCTTGATGTACAGGATTCCTACGATGTCGTCAATGTCATTTTTATAAACAGGAAAACGTGAAATCAAAAAACGCTGCGACAGTTCAATTACCTCGGTAAAAGTTGCCGTCAACGGAATTGCCTTGATGTTTTTTCTTGGGGTCATTATGTCACGTGCTGCAAGATCCGTAAACTTGAATACACGGTGCATCATTGTCTTTTCGTTTCTGTTTATGACACCCTGCTCGCTTCCCACATCGATAAAGGTTTTTATCTCCTCTTCTGTAAACGATATTTTTTTCTCTTTTGTGTTGATGCCGAAAAGTTTAAGAAATCCTCTTGAGAAACCTGTAAACAATACCACAAGCGGATAAAGCAGGAACTCCAGCACATAAATGAATCCGCTAAAGAAAAATGAAATTGCCTCTGGATGATGGGTTGCAATGGTCTTAGGTGTTATTTCTCCAAAGATTAAAAGTACCATCGTGGCTACAAAGGTTGCAATACCGACACCTGCACTGCCAAAAATATCCAGGGCTATATATGCAAAAATCGATGATATGATTATGTTTACGATATTGTTACCGACCAGCAGAGTGTTTATAAGGCGTTCCTTGTCCTGTAGAAGATGCCACACCCTTATTGCACGTTTGTTCCGGCTGTTTTTTAATGACTGAATGCGAAGCTTGTTCACCGCAAGAAATGCTGTCTCTGTAGCAGAAAAAGTCATGGACAGGACAATACATACTGCGGCAATTATTATCAGAATACAGAAATTATTCGAAGGTGGTATGTCAGAATCCATTACTCTGGGGTCGCCTCTGTCTGCGAAGTAAAATCGCTATATTCTTTCATAGATTGAATTGTCTGAATTGCTATGAAAATTTCCTGTGCGTTCTGGTTGTGCGGATCTGATGCATAGGAAAGGTTAAGAAGCTCAAGCATCCTGTCGTAATCATAGCTTCCCACAAGAGGATAAAGATAAGCGGCATAATAATACGCCTCGAATTTCTGTGAGTTATCCAGATGTCCGGTCTCGGCAAGAGAAACAAAACGTTCTGCAGCATCATCAACTGTCACCGGAGTAAGCATGTCATATACTTGATCAAAAACTATCTGGAGCTCATATTTCCCAAGAAGTCCTGTAATATTTCCTGCATCTTCCGCAAGCACCTGCTCACAAAGGGCATGTAAAGGACGACGGCAGTTCTCATGTGTATTCTCGAAAAGCACATCGATTGCCCTTACCTTATCAGTTCCTGTGCTTGATTTTATGGCAGAAACCATTTCCTCTACTTTCTTGAATTCCTCGACAAAAGGCTCAAGCTGATCATTCAATTGCTGAACGGTCTCTATTTCATCGGCTCTGTCTATGCGTCCGACATAATAACCGTCCTTGTTCATGACTATAAGTGGAATTATTTCCTTTACAGTAAAATCATTTACAAGAGAAAGCACTTCATCTACCTTTTGCTCATCCTCAGTTACGGCATCAAGCGAAAGAAGCACGAATTTTTTTCCGGCACTAGAAAGAAAATCTTTTGAATCCAGAAAGCTCGTCTTGAATTCTGCGGCTCTATCATCACCGGAATTAAGGAATAGCAAAATCGGCTGTTTCTTTTTTGCTGAGATTTTTTTAGCTTCTTCCAAATCAAAGGTCCATTTTGCACCACATGATATAAAAACCTGGGCAAACAGGACAAGAGACAAAATTACAATTTTATTCAAATGCTTTTTCATTTTTTCCACCATTATACATCATTTATTCGATTCAATTAAAATATGAGACGCCTGCTGCAAAGATGTTCTGGCATGAGCTTTCAATCTTTGGCTGTGCCGGGAAGCCTGCAATGTTCTTGATAAGGCTTGCATCACTGCCGTTCTTGCCGTTACCCATAGTACGCTCGCTGTGGCCCATTTTTCCAAGAACGTGACCGTCGGGGCTTGTAAGGCCTTCGATTGCATACATGCTTCCGTTGGGGTTATCCGGTTCGTCCATTGTAGGATATATTCCATGGTCGTCAATCAGCTTGATGTACTGTGTGAACACCTGTCCGTTCTCGAAAAGCTTTTTGGCAAGAGATTCTTCAATTATTATGCGTCCCTCACCATGGCTGACCGGAACAAGATGACATGCAGGTTCAAGTACAGACGGATGCATTGCCCATGGACTTGTGGCGCTTACCATGCGGGTCCTTACCACACGGCTTATGTGGCGTCCCACTGTGTTGAACGTAAGCGTCGGCATGTCTGCGCTAGGCTCACGGATTTCTCCATACGGAACAAGGCCTGTCTTTATCAATGCCTGGAAACCGTTACAGATACCGAGCACAAGACCGTCACGGTTCTTAATCAAGCTCATGATTGCATCGGCCACACGTTTTTCACGGATAACGTTGGCAATGTATTTTCCAGAGCCATCAGGTTCATCGCCAGAACTGAATCCACCTGCAAATGCAAGTATCTGACTCTTCTCTATCTCGCTCTTGAATGCATCAAGGCTTTCGGCAAGGTCTTCCGGTGTCCTGTTCTTGAATACAAGAATCTTTGTCTCTGCACCGTTCAAGTTGAATGCACGTGCCATGTCGTATTCACAGTTTGTGCCCGGGAATACAGGAATGATTACACGTGGCTTTGCGTTGCCTGTTTTTGCGGTAAATGATCTTCTCATTTTTCCAAGAGACTCATGCTCATCAAGTGCATAATGCGGAAGGGCCTCATGTTTTTCTGTGGAGCTTACAGGCGGGAATACAACAGAAAGTTTTTCCTCCCATGCCTTTTCAATTTCCTCAAGCTTGATTGCTGCACCGTATACGCTGACAGCTTCTTCCTTTGTGGTGACACCGATTTTTGTAACAGTTCCTTCCACAAAATCTGTGTTAAACTCAAGGTTCTCCTCACATTCAACAAGGATTGAGCCATACAGTGGTGTAAACAGATCTGTGGCACTTACATCAACATCAAGACTGGCGGCGGTTGCACTTGCACAGATTGTGTCGATTTGAGCACCAACCCTGTTGCCCATTGCCATCTTGCTTACTGCTTCTGCAATACCACCAGGACCAACAGGATACATCGCAGAGATTTTTCCATCGGAATTCAATTTGTTCAGGACTCGTGCATTTTCGGCAAAGACTTCAAAATCTGGAGCAAGGGTCTCGGAATATGGAACTGTAACAAGATAGATTCCGTCTCCGGCCTTTTTGAATGATCCGGATGTGACATTCTTTTCTGTATCAGTGTTTACGGCAAAGCTTACGAGTGTATGCGGTACGTTAAGGTTTTCAAATGTACCGCTCATGCTGTCCTTGCCACCAATGCTTCCAGTTCCCATGGCCTTCTGAGCCTCAAGAGCACCAAGCAATGCAGCGGCAGGATATCCCCATGTCTTTTCGCTTACTGCACGGCCAAAGAATTCCTGGAAACTCAGGCGGCATGAATCTGCCTTTCCACCCATGGCGACAATTTTTGCAAGAGAAGAAAGAACTGCAACCTGAGCACCATGCCAC
>JAGADS010000060.1 GCA_017613485.1 Treponema sp. | reverse complement strand
TTCTCCGGTAGTTATAAAACGGTTAAGTAAATTCATTTTCACTCCATAATTAAAATGCAAGGATAAAAAAATCAGCAAATATACTTGCATCATTATATTGAAAAAACTACTGAATGGGAACTGGTTTTATTTATAAAATTTTTTCTGCTTGACAAATCATCTTGAATATTGATAGGCTTTTACAGGTGGTTGTTATGATAATTGAAAAAACTATGAGCTTCCTGTCTCAGAATATCGGTCCCTTTGCACTTTCTGCGGTTCTTTTCATTCTGGTTCTTGTCCTTGGATTTGTTCTTGGGACTTTGATTCAGAAAGCCAGGCTCCATTCGATTATAAAAAAAGAACGTGCTGATGCGGTGAAAAAGAGCAGGGCGGTCCTGGGCGGTCAGTTCGGTGAGCAGCTTGCACCATATCTTCCTGGGTTTCCATGTAATCCAGGTGATGTTCAGTTTTTGGGCTCTCCAGTTGATTATGTGGCTTTTCCAGGATATGCAGAGGGAAAAGAGATAAAGGATGTTGTCTTTATAGAGGTTAAGTCAGGCCAAAGCACGCTCAGCGCAAGGGAACGGCAGATAAAAGAGGCTGTCAAGGCAGGCAGGGTTCACTATGTTGAATACAGGCTCCCTCAAGTTGACACAGTGCAATTATAATGGTTTAATAGGTTCAGTTTTATAAAATATAGGTTATTATAGAGGTTATTATGTTGGAATTTATCAAGCTGCTGCTTATCGGCTGTGCCGTAGGGATGGCAAATGTCATTCCGGGAGTGTCTGGCTCAACAATTGCTGTTGTTTTTGGAATATATGACAGGTTTATAAATGCAATAACATTGAATTTCAAGAAACTGTGGGCAAACAGGAAATTCGTAATCCCCATGGTTCTGGGTATGCTTCTTGGCGTACTTTTGTTCAGTAAGCTTGTAACTTACCTTTACACACATTTTCCGACTCAGACAAACTATGCTTTTACCGGCCTGATTATCGGTAGTGTACCGCTTTTGGTTTCCCTGGTGACCAAACAAAAGGGAGAAGAAAAGAAATCATTCTGGTATTATTTTTCTCTTGTAATTTGTGCCGCCGTGGGGATTGCAATTATCTATCTTTTTTCAATACTTGAGGGAAATGTTGACCGCAACACAGCTGAATTCTCCGTGCTTCCTGAGCTGTCTGTGGGACTTGCCCTGCGTATTTTCATTGCTGGTATTCTGGGTGCCGTTGCAATGATTATTCCGGGAATCTCAGGCTCCCTTCTGATGCTTATCATGGGAGTGTATCCGATTGTAATCTCTGCCATAGGAGTTTTACTTCAGCCTTCAACTTTTGTTCATGCATGTCTTTTGCTTTTGCCAAACGGCATTGGAGTTCTTATCGGACTTCTTGCCGGGGCGAAACTGATTGGATTTATGCTTAAGAAAGCACCGGGACAGTCCTATGCCGTAATTCTGGGACTTTTGCTGGGATCTGCCGTATTTATGTTCCCTGGATTTGCAGGATTTACAAGTGCAGGAGTCATAGTAGGCTCAATCATCGCTTTTATAGGCGGTATACTTCTGGCATATTTCGGCTCAAAGGCAGGAGAGTAAGAGGTCTTAATGTTAAGATTCCGGGACAAGCCCGGAATGACCATGCTGTCAAAGCAGACCGATGTTGTCACTCTGGACTGATGTTGTCACTCTGGACTGATGTTGTCACTCTGGACTGATGTTGTCACTCTGGACTGATGTTGTCACTCTGGACTTGATCCGGGGTCTTTTTGTTCAGTTTTTTTACTACAGGCGGGAGGCAATCTCGTCGATGTATTCCCAGCTGTTCACGATTTTGACGGGTGCAGGATCTGCAAGCTTTGCAAGGTCACCTGTCATTATGCCGTCCTCAATTGTGCTGAGTGTGGCCTTCTCCAGCTTGTGTGCAAATTCTGCAAGCTCAGGCGTGTTGTCCAGTTCTGCTCTTTTTGCAAGTGCACCGGTCCATGCGAATATTGTTGCAACAGGGTTGGTAGATGTCTTTTCGCCCTTAAGATAGCGGTAATAGTGCTTCTGTACGGTACCGTGGCTTGCCTCGTATTCAAACTCACCGTTAGGACATACCAGTACGCTTGTCATCATGGCAAGGCTTCCACATGCTGATGCAATCATGTCGCTCATAACGTCGCCGTCATAGTTCTTGCATGCCCACAGGAAACCACCCTCGCTCTTTACGACACGTGCCACAGCATCGTCAATCAATGTGTAGAAGTATGTGAGGCCTGCCTTGTCGAATTTATCCTTGTATTCCTCATCAAATACCTTCTGCATGATTGCCTTGAAGTTTCCGTCATAAATCTTGCTGATTGTGTCCTTTGCCCCGAACCACACGTCAAGCTTTTGGTCAAGTGCAAAGTTAAAGCAGCAGCGTGCAAAGTTCTCGATTGACTCATCGATGTTATGGATTCCCTGAATGATTCCCGGGCTTTTCATTTCCATGATTGTCTTACGGATTTCCTTTCCGTCCTCTCCTGTAAACACAAGCTCTGCCTTTCCTGCTGTCGGTGTCTTGATCTCGCAGTTCTTGTACACATCACCGTAAGCATGGCGTCCGAGTGTAATCGGTTTTTTCCAGCAGCTAACCGTTCCCTGGATGTTCTTTACGAAAATCGGTGTGCGGAATACAGTTCCGTCAAGCTCGCCCCTGAGGATTCCGTTCGGGCTGGGGGTAAGATGTGTAAGCTTGTATTCTTCAACTCTTGCCTGGTTTGATGTGATTGTGGCGCATTTTACTCCAACACCAAGCCTCTTGATTGCCGCAGCTGCCTCGTAAGTTATTGCATCATCTGTCTTGTCGCGCTCGGTTATTGAAAGATCGTAGTATTCTGTCTTTAAGTCAATAAACGGAAGCAAAAGCTTGTCCTTTATCAGCTTCCATAAAACACGGGTCATCTCGTCCCCGTCCAACTCTGCTATTGCATTCTTCATCTGGATTTTTGCCATTTTAATACTCCTTTTTATTCGATTGTTATGCTGTCTTCTATTTTTTTTAGGAATGCCTCTGAGAACTGTTTTTTTAGAGGATAGAACGCGACTATCTCGCAGTGATTTCCTTCCTCAAAGCCGAAAGCAAAGCCTGTAAAAGTTTTGCGGTTGTATGTGTATGTGAATCTTGCCTTTACGGTTGTTGGTGTTACTTCTGCATTGTCATCCCATTCTATTCCCCTTGCCCTTAAGCTTCCTGCCATGCTTGTAACAACATTTGCAACTGATTCTTCAAGAGTAGGGTAGTCACCGGTAAAATCGTATTCCATGTAGTGTGCGTAGCGTGGCTTACCCTTAGTTGTCGTATAGATTTTTACCGTGCCTTTTTCCTTAAGCTCATCAGACAGATCATATCTTTTAAAGACATCGGGGTATGAAAAATGAACTTTTGTAATTGCATGTTTCTGCCATTCTTTTTTTACTAGGTAAGAATCTGATGTTATGTATTTTGCACTTCCTACAAGACCTGCAAAAATAATGACACAGAGAATAAAGGAAACAGCTTTTCCACTCTTTCCCTTGTTTCTGAAAATAAAGCCTAGAATTAAACCGATTAAGGCGGCTCCGGCGACAATAAGAATCTCCTTCCAGTTGAACTGCCTGCCCCAAAGTGTCGTTCCTGCAAGTGTACCACCTAAAATACAGATTATGGTACAGACAGCAGGCCATCCTTTTTCGCTTTTCTCTTCCATGTACTACCCCCTAATAATTCGAGCCTTTCATGCATGAATTTCCGTTATAGTCAAGATCTGTCAGTATCTCTGTGTGATCCGGGAAAACCGCGACCGTATGCTCCTCGTGGCAGCTCCAGCTTCCGTCTGCAGTAACCACAGTCCATTCACTGTGCTTGTCTCCGGTAATTACATCGTCTGTTCCCTCGTTAATCATCGGCTCAATGGCAAGAACCATGCCTGCCTGAATACGCGGATTTTGTCCCCGGAAAGGGCAGTTTGGAACGTTGGGATCCTCATGTACGTCAAGTCCAACTCCATGTCCGCAGTAATCATAAACCACACCGTAGCCGTTCTCCTCATGGCAGAATGAATATACCGCGTTGGAGATTGCGCTTATCCTGTTTCCCGGGTGACATTCCTGGATTCCACGCATAAGGGCCTCACGTGTTACCTTTACAAGCTTCTTGTGCTCCGGCTTGACGTTTCCCACCATCACAGTGTGTGTGCTGTCAGAGATATAGCCGTTCAGGTTTATTCCTATGTCAAGAGAGACTATGTCCCCGTCCTGTACAATCACTTTCTTGGAAGGAACCCCATGTATAACCTGCTCGTTTATGCTTATGCATGCGCAACCGGGAAATCCCTCCGAATACCATGCCGGCTTTCCTCCATGTTTTTTTACAAAGTCAACGCACCAGTCATCGATTTCCTTTGTGCTTACACCTGGCTTTACGCGTGGAATAATCTCATTGAACAGATCTGCAAGCAAATGGCAGCTTATCCTTATCTTGTTTATCTGATCCTCATTCTTAAGTCTAATCATTTATCTTTCCTCTTGTTGTACAGCTTTAGGATGCAATACGCATTGATTCGTCGCGGCATATAGCGGCCGTTCTCGGATCTCCGATTCTGTCATAAGCATCAGCCATTTTTAACAGAAAATAGGAGTCATCCTTTTTCCCGAATTTAAGATCAAGCCCCCTTTCCCATGAGTCAATTGCAAGCTCGTCATTTACAGTTCCTTCTATGTTATGCCTGAGAATATGCCTCATCAAGTCCTGAACTTCTGCAAAAAAGAATTTGAAATAATTGTATTTGAATTCCATCCGTATTATCTGGTCAAGCAGAATCACGGCATCATAGTATTCACGGCGTAGAACAAGCTCCTCGGCAAGGATAAACCCAAAGTCCATGAATTCCTGATGCCCGAACCAGTATGAGAGCCGGAAATTAATGTTTTTCATGTTCATCTTCTTGAATATCTGGACTGCCTCATCCTCACGGTTATGGGTAAGGTCAAAGATTATAAGCTTGGCATAGCTTTCATCATCCCCACGTTCAAGGAGCCATGCACGGTAATCAAATGAAGAATGATTGTTTGAATATGCAGACGTAGCCCTGAAAGAATATGCCTCGTCAAAAAGCTCACGGGATTTCAAGTCAGACAGTGTCTCGTATGCCTGAACCAGTTCCCTGAAATCGTCTGACTCAGCATGTGTTATGTCTGGATGAAGTAATTTTGCCTTTTTCCTGTATGCCCGGCGTATTTCAGCTAGGGAAGCTGTGTGTGGAACGCCAAGAACCGAATAAAAATCCCGCATAACATTATTTTACAGAATTTTGAATAAATATTCAATTGGATATGATGTTGTCTGTTGCTAACTAAAAAAAAATTCGTTTTATACTTGATTATTATCAATTTTGATGTATAATATTATTAGATTTCATTTTTAAGGAGTAAAAGATGAAGAAACTTATCGCTTTGGTTGCTGTAGCAATCGTAGGTATTGTTGGAGCATTTGCATTCGATGTTGGTACACTTTCTGGCTCTTGGTTGGATTCAAACTGGGATGCAGTATACACCATCAAGAAGAATACAAATGGAGAGGGAATGCTTCAGATTTCTGATGCAAAGACAGGTGCAATCTATGCAACTTTCACAGATGCAAATATTGAGAATTATGATCTGTCTGCAGGATTGTCTGGTGTTTCAATCTCTTTCCACTCAAAGAAGACATGCCGCACCTACAAGTTCACAGCAGGTCTCTCAAAGGATCTTACACTGAACATTGACCGCGACTGGACAGACGAGCCATACGAAGTGACAATCACTTGGAATGGTGGAGACGCTGATCTCGAGTAGTATTGCTACAGGCCGGTAATCTTACCGGTTGCGATGAGGGGGCTACTCTTTATGGGTAGCCCTTTTTTTGTTTAAAAATTGTTTTTTAGAGGTTGAATATGAATATCAGAAGGGCAGAGGACAGGGATTGCAAGAGGATTATGGAGCTTTTAGTTCAGGTGAACAACGTGCACAATGACGGCAGGCCTGACCTTTTTATTCGTGACAAGACAAAGTATACAGATGAAGAGCTCAAGAAAATAATACATGATGATTCGAGTCCGGTTTTTGTAGCGGTTGATGAAAACGATTATGTAATGGGGTACGGCTTTGTAATGTTCCAGAGCCACGAGAAAGACAACAACTGGCCCAATATTACCACCCTGTATGTGGATGACATCTGTGTGGACGAGAATTGCCGCGGTAAGCATGTGGGAAAAGCCATATATGACTTTCTTGTTGACTATGCAAGACAGAACGGATGCTATAACCTTACGCTCAATGTATGGGAGAACAACCCCTCTGCAAGGGCATTCTACGAGAAAATGGGCATGAAAGTACAGAAAACCGGCATGGAGGTCATTCTCTAGTGACTGCTGAGCTGTTGAGACAGGCTATTTCAAGCTACTCCTGCTTGGATTTGCTTACAAGCATGTTGATTCCGTTAACAAAAAGATAGAAGAACAGGGCTATGGCGGCATAGATTACGGAGAAAGTAAGGCAGAAGCCGTCCATAGTGTAATACCATCTGTTTTCGATATATGCAGGAATCGGAATCTGAGCCAGGGAAATGATATAGAACGGAATGGCAATGAAGATTTTTTTCTGTGCTATTTTTGCAGTTCCAAGTGCTGCGAAAAGTGACAGTAAAATTAGCATTCCTGCATAAACAAGCGGTTTTCCGAAAATCATGAATGTAGTTGTTTTGTCAGGACCTGAGATTACAGTAAACGGCACGACTACGGCATAAAATGCGGCAAGCATGGGGCCTGTGGATTCTGCCTTGTATACTGCGCTGTCCCTTGAGAATATAAGGAATACAACCAGGCAAATCACTATCGGAAGAATGGTCTGAGTCAAAAGCAGGTGCATGAAGCTTGCGTTAGTATCCTCAGTCCAGATGAAAGATGTGTAAATAAAGAATTTTTTTACAAGCGCGTAAATCATTCCAATCACCAGGCCGAATGCGATCGGCGGAATAAATGATTTCCATGAGTATGAGTTATTATTTGTTACCAGAATAAGGAGCAGCAACGGGATTGCCGCTATTAAAAACGTATACATAATGGAATACTATCATAAAAAACACCTTTTGTTCAAGGCAAAAAAGAAACCCCCGGTTTTTATCCCAGGGGCTGTCATGTTTATTCAAATCCGGTTGAATAAAGCTTGATTGAATCAGTCAAATGCGTGTCCTGCTGAGCCGAATACGTTGATGTTCTTCTCTGCATACATCTTCTTGAGTTCTTCGCGGGCTGGTCCAAGATAGAGGCGTGGATCGAATACATCTGGCTGCTCTGCGAATACACGGCGGAT
>JAGADS010000059.1 GCA_017613485.1 Treponema sp. | reverse complement strand
ACTGACAACGGTACGCAGCAGACATGTATCATCATATTCTCCATAGAGTCTCTTTCAGAGGCTATAGGCTCAGGTTCTGGTGCTACAACAAGCAATACTACTTTCATAATCAATAACTACAATGACCTTCTTCTTCATCCAGATGGAGAGCTTATTCTTGCAGGAGCTGGATTCGCCACTCATCCTCTTGTACAGCAGCTAAGGCAGAACAATGACAACAATACTTCCAGTTTCCAGACAATGTTCACGATGGAGGAGGAAGACGGTAAAGTCGAAAATTATTACGGGGCATACGAAAGGCTTTCTATCGGTGATATAGTTGTTTTGACGACAGTACCGGAGACAGTCGTTCTTGAGGCTGTAAACTACACAAAGCACAATAACTTTATGCTTACACTTCTTGTTTTCTTCATAGCAATTCCGGTCATGCTTTTCTTTGCCCACTTTGCCCTTGCAAAACCTCTTAAGAAACTTACGGCGGCTGCGGAGGACATTTCACGCGGTAACTTCAACACGGATATAATTGACTCCCTTAACAAAAAACGAAAGGATGAGATCGGTATCTTGAATCAGGGAACTGTGGATGAGCGTGAATTCCTTAACACATTTGCAAAATTCACAAACCAGGGTGTTGCCAAGGCCATTGCAACAAAGTCAATCGATTTCGAGCCGCACCTCAAGGACTGTACCATATTCTTCAGCGACATCCGTGGATTTACTAAGATATCCGACGGTTTCAAGGACCGCTTTGGAAATGAATCTGCTGCGGAAATCATCGGCTTCCTGAACGACTACATGGGACGCATGGTAAACTGTGTATCTTTGAGTCACGGTAACATAGATAAATTTGAAGGCGATGCCATCATGGGTGTATGGGGTCTTTTGCGCGAGGATAATCTTGACTATGAGAAACTTCCTGACACCGATGTGAACAAGGCTAAGCTTCAGGCTGAGCATGAGGCACACGTCAAGGGTGATGCAGTTGACTGTATCCGCGGTATCATCAGTATGCGCTATGCCCTTATGGAATACAACAAGGCTGCGGAGGCATTTACAAAAGCCCATGCAGGAGAACCAAAGGCAAAATACAAGCCGCACATTCAGATTGGATGCGGTATAAATACAGGACGCGTCACAGCCGGTGTTATGGGTGGCGGTGAGAAAATGGAGTATACCGCAATTGGTGATGCTGTAAACTTTGCCTCACGTACAGAAAGCACCAACAAACCGTGTGGTACCGATATCCTGATTACGGAAGATACTTACAACCTGCTTAAAAAGGACTTCATACGCTGTGAGGAGAATCACTTTACTATTTCCTCAGAGAACATGGAGAGTGAGATCCTTGTTGAACGCATACCTGTTGGTATTGAGGTTAAGGGAAAAGGTGAGCAGCATTTCTACGGTGTGGTGAACATGCCGAATTTTGACATAGAGAAATTCTTCAGGGGAAATGATCCTGACTTTAAGGCTGATCCTGACTGTCTTAGGGCAGTTGGACCTACTGGACCAAAAACCCTGAATGAAGTAAGAACACTTCTTGGAATTCCGATTCCAGATTTTGCAAAGGTAAACCTTAATGAAGAAGAAAACAAAACAGTCATTAAGCAGTAAGGCTTCCCTTGCATTCTGGCTTGCAATATTCTTTTGCGCCGCAGGGGCTTCGATAAGTGCAGTTTTATTTTCTCAAAGTCTGAACAGGGTAATGTCCAAGAACGAGGAACCCATCGCGACCATTACGTTCAAGAACAAGACGGCTCAGAGACGTTTCATTGACCGTGTTGTATGGGACCGCCTAAGACAGCATTCAGACCTGTACAACGGTGACGTAATCCATACAATGCCGCTTTCCTCTGCAACAATAAAATACAATTCCGACAACAGTACGGTTGAAGTCTCGGAAAACACGATGATTCAGGTTTTTGCCAATGACGGACAGAATATTGCGGATGTATCCGAGGGTTCTGCAACAGTCACTGCCGGTGAAAACGGAATGCAGCTTATATCTGCTGGTGTCACGGTATCAGTTCAGAGTGGCGGTATTTTAAGTGCAATTTCTTCTGACGGAACAACATCGTTCCAGGTTATTCAGGGATATGCTGATTTGGACAACAGGTCTCTTTCTGAAGGAGAAGCTCTTGAGCTTGGTGAGAATGGACAGTTTGCACCGCCATCCTTTGTCGTGACAAGTCCTCCTCCTGAATACAAGTATCTCTATTACACACAAGGAGAGGCTCAGGTACCGTTTGCCTGGAGGCTCAGCAATATTTCAGATCAGACTCCAATGGTTCTTGAATTTGCTAAAGACAAGAAATTCAACAATGTCATCCAGAGTATTTCGGTTACAGGAGTCACTCAGCTTTCAGTCAACCTTGAGAACGGAGATTATTACTGGCGCCTGAAAACTTTGAATCAGGATGGAAGTACTGCTTTGGAGGCAGGAAGCAAGATCCGTGTAATGCAGTCCCTTGCACCTGAGGCCAAAGTTCCGGTTACTGACTATGAGTATTCATATCGCACTCAAAAACCACCTGTACGCCTTATTTGGACTGAATCTGAATATGCGGCATCTTATCAGCTGGAGATTGCAAATAATCCTCAGATGAATAATCCTGTGGTAAGACAGAGATCTTCACTTGCTTCAGCGATTATCTCAACTCTTGATGAAGGACAGTGGTACTGGAGGGTAACTCCATTCTACAATATAAACAATGTAGGTCTTTCAAATCCATCAGAGATAAGCACATTCCGTATCTCTAAGAGAGGAAACCTTAATCGTCCTACGCTAAAGGTTCCTGCAGACGGAACTTTTGTCAACACCCAGATCGGCAATGTTAATATCAATTTCTCATGGAAGATGGAAAATGAGGCTGATAGTTACGAGATTCTTATTGCTGATAATTCACAGCTGGCAAATCCGATTATAAAGACAACTCTTGAGAATAACTATATCGGTATATCACCTAAATCTGCCGGAATAACAAACCGCCAGTGGTATTGGGCTGTAAGACAGATAGATAATGAGGGAAACAGGTCAGAATACTCAACTATACGTACATTCTATGCAATCGACGGTCAGGTTGAGCAGCATACTATATTCCCGAGTCAGGATTATTCAATACTCCAGAGCCTTTTGGTTGACAGCCGCTTTACATGGAAATCAAACCTTCCGTTTAAAAAACATGTACAGGTTGCGACAGACCGTGCGTTTACAAATATTGTATATGATACAGAGCAGGATGGAAGTTCTGTTGCTGGTATCAAGCTTAATCAGGGTTCATACTACTGGAGGCTTTACTCAAAGGACGGTACAAATGAATATGTCACCGAACCAAAGCTATTCCATGTCGTGCCTCCGTTGCCGGCTCCTACCAATCCTAATCCGAACCAGGCAAACAGGGCTGTCATCAGGCCTTATACTCCATATAAATTTACCTGGAACCCAGTTGCAGGAGCAGATTATTACCGTTTAAAACTCTATCGTGCAGGTTCTTCAGATTCCTTGATTGATGAAAACTTTGTATCATCTAATTCACTGGAACTGAACATGTCTGATTACCCTGACGGATATTACCAGTGGTCTATTCAGGCTTATGCAAACGAAAGTGAAAAGGGAAGCCGCCGCAATGGTCTTCTTACAGAAAGTGTCTTTGAGCTTAAGCATCTGCATCCTGTTGAGCTTACTTTCCCGATTAACTCCGATAAGTTTGACGGTCTTGAAGCTCTTGATAATCCTCCTGTATTCAAATGGTCCTCAAAAGAGGCTATTGCAACGCAGAATATTTTACTGTATCGCGTAGGATCTGACGGATCTGTCACCTTGGCCTATAAGGATCCTGTTGACAGGAATGCACGTACAGTTCAAATAAGACAGCTGTCTGCCGGTGATTATCTCTGGAACATTGAGGCAATGAGTACTGATGACCTTGATATTACAGGTCTCAAGACAAAGGGATTTACAATTCTCCCGATTGAGCCGTTCCCCGCTCCGACAGGGCTTTCAACCGGAAAAACAAAGTATTTTGACGCTGCATATCTGAGAAAAACTCCAGTAATACAATTCAGCTGGAAACCGGTTAAGCGTGCGCATGATTACATTCTTGAGATAACAAATCCCAAGGGCAACAAGATACTTACAAAGATTCTTAACGGAAATGAAAATACAGCCTTCACAATGGAAGACCTGACAGTCTTGTCAAAAGGTGACTTTATCTGGACAGTTAAAGCTGTCAGAATGGATGCGGAAAACGAGCAGATACTTATTGACGGTATTCCTGCAAATTCCTCATTTACAATTGATTTCTCCCTGAAGGAAAACGGTGGAAAGAAAAAGGATACAGGTAAGTTGTATGGTAATTAAAAAGCTATTTATGATATCAGTATTTTTGTCTGCCATCATTTTCCCTGTCATGGCACAGGAAGCTGATCCTGTCGAGCTTGAAGCGGATTCACTTGAAGAGACACCGATTGATTCTGCACTTGAACTTAGGTTAAAGATGGAGCAGGAGATTGCGGAGAAGAATGTCATTGTTCAGCCAATCAGTTGGGAAGATGCTGGTGAAGTCCTTAAATATGAAGTTATAATTCAAAGCAAGTCAGATACACCTGGAGCAAATGGGAAATATACATACAAGGAAATATACCGTCATGTGACAAATGAAGAGGAAACCGAAGACTGTACGATTTACCTTGATCCGATACTTCCCGCAGGAAACTATCATCTTATAATCCATGTTTACAATGTTCTTGGAATGCTTGAGGAAGATTACACACATGAAGAGGATTTTGTGATTTTGGAGGCATTTCTTCCGGAAGTAAAAAAGGCAACCTATCCGCTGAACTCTGGAGACACTATTTATCTTGACGATGGTGACAATAACGGTATCATCAGGGCCACTGGTAAAAACTTCCTGAATGTGAAAACCGATGAGGGGCAGCTTGTATACACTGATTATACTCTGACAAGTGACAAGCGTGTGCTTCATGCCCAGGACATCATAAGTCTTAAGGATGACCATAGTGAAGTTGAGGTACATTTTGACGAGCGTACCATGGCAGTAGGTGTCTATCAGTTTGCCGCAACAGATGCATCTGGACTTCATTCTATTCCAGACAAAAACTCAGTGATTACGATTAAGTTCAAAAAGCTGATTGACTTTGATGTTTCAGGCGGATATATGTGTCCTATAATTATTTTTGATGACACTGTTAAAAAATATATGGATACCCGCTTGTGGCCTATAAGTCTTGTAGGAAGGGCAACGTTTATTCCCTTCAAGCAGATATGGGGTTATCTTGGTGTGGGTCTTTCAATTTACGGAACACGTTATATCGGAAGCGGAACAGATGCGACTTATTCTATTGACGGAAACTTTTTTGCTACTGAGCTTAACTTTGTATATCAGAAGCCAATATATTTCAAGAATAAGAAAACCGGACGTTCTTCTCATCGTCTGACATTAGAGGGGCATATTGGTGGCGGTGCAATGATGTTCAACCAGATGACACTTCATTTTGAGCATGGAATTAAATCTGAGCCGCTCAATTCAATTAACTGGTCAGTTGATGCGGGGGCTGCACTTCAGGTTTACATAACGAAAAGGCTTTATATTGAAACATGTGCTGATTTTATCATGGGATATGTTCCGTTAGTGGATCCTGAAAAGGGTACGACAGACATGCTTCTTGGAACGGTGATTCCTTCTGTCAGCGTAGGATGGCAGTTCTAAAAATATTTGGAGGTAAAAAATTATGGATGAGATAAAATATGAGGTAAAGGAAACATTTGGTACTTTGTCAGAGACAAAAGGCGGATGGAAGACAGAGCTTAAGCTTGTTTCATGGAGCGAGAGGCCTGCAAAGTACGACATACGCTCATGGGCACCTGACGGTAAAAAGATGGGAAAGGGAATTACCCTTACAGCCGAGGAATTAAAAAAGCTTAGGGATATCCTTAACGAAATGAAAATTGAATAGACCGTTACGGCTAATCATTTTACAAGGCGGAAATTGTCAATGTACAGTGTTCCGCCTTTATTGTTTCCTATAACCTGAATTACAGCACAGTAGAGTTCATTCCCTTTTTGAACTGGATCTTTCTGTACATTTTTTTTGTCGCGGAGATTTTCTGTAAGTGAAAAGCTTACGTCTTTGTGTTCTCCTGGCTCAAGTAAGGCGGATTTGCATACAGTCCAGTTCCAGGTTTCCTTGTCCATAAATGCAATGTTAACGCTTATGTTCTGTTCTGTTGGATTATAAAAATCAATCAGTATCTCACTGTATTTTCCCCAGTCAGGCTCAAAAAGCTCCGTGCATACAAAAGAAGCCTGATGGATTTTATTCATCGGTCCAAAGGAGAATTCAGCACATTTTTTCCCTTGAGTACACCATTCTGAACTGATTGAACAGTCAAGAGCCATGTTTGCCGAATTCCAGTCCAAGCTTGAATCAGCAGCGGTTTTCCAAAAGAGTCCGTCCTCAAACCCGTCGAATAAAAATGTTGATTTATCCTTGCCTTGTGCAAAAGAAAGAGATGAAATAAAAATCAAAAATAGAAAACAGAAAAGACCTTTCGGGCTGGAATGCATTATTTTCCCCCGAATACTTCAAAGGAAGGAGTATCAGAGCCTTTATCAGCATCCCCCATCTTTACGTTGGCCTTAACAATGTCCAGGCAGCTGTCCAAAAGACTTAATGCCATGTTTATTTCATTATTGGTCTGCGAAGGAAGCATGCCCATGATACCCTGCCAGTTATCAAAAAAAGAGTTATAAGCCTGATTCATTCCGACATAATGATCCCAAGAAGATTTTTCCATTTGATTCCTCCACCAAAAAGTATACAATCCAAGTAATTTTTCATCAAGAGGGAAATATTATTGAAAACTGAAAACTTAAAACTGAGAATTGAGAATTGAGAATTACGCATTACGAATTACGCATTACGAATTACGCATTAAAATCAGTCCCAGCTGAGCGAAGGGTCGCCTGTTATCGGAATCTGTTCTCCAAGGTATTTCGGCTTTGCATGGAATGTCACGTCAAAGAAAGCCTTTACCCTTGCAAGGAATTCCCTGATTGCCCATGAGAACTTTGTCTTTCTTGCAAATGGGTAGATCTCAGGTGCCTCGTAAACCACAGCGTCAAGACCCAGCTTTCTTGCAATATAGGCAGCACGCGGGGCAAATTTCTTCTGGGTCACTATCACGACATCATTGACGCAGAAAATGTCCCTTGCACGGTATATTGACTCGTAGGTGGAAAAGCCTGCATGGTCAAGAAATATATTTGATTCTTCGGCACCATAATTCTTGATCATGTAGTTTTTGATTACGTTTACCTCATCGTAGCCCGTTGTGCCATGATCACCGCTCACAAGGTAAACCTGGCATTTCCCGCTCTCAACAAGGCTTACGGCAGCGTTTATGCGGTCGTTTACAACATGAGAGACAGAGGATGTGTAGACCTTTGCACCCGGAATCAGCACCGTATATTTTGAGGGAACATCAGCGGCATTTGAATATATGAATTCCTTTGTTGACTGGACCTCGTAAATATTTACAATTACACAGAAAAGAAAAAATAGAAAACAAAGCAAAAAGAGCCTGCCTATAAACTTCCTGAATCTGGATTTAGGTTTTTTGTTTTTCTTCATGATATTAGAACCTTTTTTCGTATTGTCATTGCCGGACTGGATCCGGCAATCTATTGTAAATACCATGACAAATCATACTTTTTAGACAGACTTATCCTAGTAATTGCCCAGAATCTTTTCCAGGTCTTCACGTCCGATTATCTTAAAGAAGCTTCCAAGACGCGGACCCTGTTCTTTTCCGATAAGCACACGGTATACAGTCTTGAACAAAGCCTTGCTTTCCTGACCTGCGTTTGTGGCTACATCGTAAATTGCCTGCTGGACTCCACGCTCATCAAGCTCGTCAAGTTTTGGAAGAACATCTGAGACGATTGCCTTGATCATCTGAACGTCAACTTCTGTCAGGCCTTCTTCCTTTGAACCGTCAGTGCGGAGTGCGAACTTAAAGTCATCCGGGGCACATTCATTTACCCAGTACCATGCGCATACACAGCGTCTCTTCAAGGTTTCAACCTGCTCTGGCTTAAGGTCCTTGAGTGTTGAAAGTACTTTATCGATGTCACCTGAATATGTCTGGAGCAGAGTTGTAAGCTGCCTGAATGGAACCTGATACGGCATTACAGAAGGAACACCGTCAATCTGGCTTAATTCGTAGACACGCTTTTCAATTCTCTCAAGATTCTCGTTCTTTGCCTTGTCCACACCCCATGCAATGCGCTCTGTGCGGTCGTATGCCTCGTACATGGTGATTACATCAAGGTCAAAGCTGATTGCAAATTCATGGTCAACCTTGTTAACTGCAAAAATATAGCGGAGGACTTCCGGCTGGTAAACCTCAAGCGCATCAACAAGAGAAATGACGGCACCCTTTGAAGATGACATTTTTCCAGGAACGCCCTTGAGCCTTACAAAGTCATATTTCATTGTGACAGGTGCATCCCATCCGTAAACCTTCTTGCTTACGAGCTTTGCAGTGTCATAGCTTCCACCGGGAGAGATGTGGTCTTTTCCACCCGGCTCAAACACAACCTTCTCCTCGTTCCATCTCATAGGCCAGTCAACACGCCAGCCCAGCTTGAATTCAGAGCTTGTGCGGAGGTCACCTTTTTCCTCGTGTCCGCAGCTTGTGCATTTATATGTTACGCCATATTCCCCGTCGTAATCCAGAATCTCAGTTGTATCCTTGTTGCACTTACAGCAGAATGCAGAGATAGGCCAGTAGACATCAGAGTCCTTCATCTTGTGCTCATCGTCACGGTAATTGTTAAGACACCATTTGATAAGGTCACGGTTCTGGAGGGCCTTTTTCATTCCCTCTGCATAACGGTGTGCGCGGTAACGGCTTGCCTGATATAGGAATTCAGGATGAATGCCCACACGTGGAAGCTGAGACTCAATGTCAACCTCATGGTGGCGTGCATAGTTCTCGTCACGCTCAAATGTATCCGGTACCATTGTGATAGGATAGCGAAGGTATTTCTCCAGTTCCTCTGGTTTAGGCATGTTGCCCGGGACCTTGCGGAAAACGTCGTAGTCATCCCATGAATAAATAAAGCGGACATCCTTGCCACGGTCACGCAGGGCACGGACAATAAGATCCACTGTGATGATCTCACGGAAGTTTCCGATGTGAACTGTTCCAGAAGGAGT
>JAGADS010000058.1 GCA_017613485.1 Treponema sp. | reverse complement strand
GGGATGAAGAGACAAAAAAGAAACTTGCAGATGCAGTAATTGATGCCGCCTCAAAATCTCTTGCAAGAGGAAAAGAACATTTTTCAGTGAGCATAGTTGATGTTCCTCAGGATGAATGGAAAGAAAAAGTCTATGACAAAGTTAAGACAGATTCAAATACAATAATTCAACCTGGATATCAGATGTAGGAGAATAGCATGGAACACGTGACTTTTAAACCGCAGGGTGTATGTTCAATTCAAATTGATTTTGACATAGAAGACGGAAAGCTTCACAACGTAAAATTCGTGAACGGATGCAACGGAAACCTAAAGGCTATCGGCCGCCTTGTAGAAGGAAAGGATGCGAGGGAAATAGCAGATGTTCTCCGTGGAAATGACTGCAAGAACCGCGGAACATCATGTGCAGATCAGTTTGCCAAGGCCATTGATCAGAAGCTTGCTTAGACCGCTATTTTATCGTGGTGACAACTTTATACACAACAAGTGCGTGCAGGACAAGGAAAAGTATATTCACGAACCAAAACGAGGCCTTTCTTGTCTTATGATGAAAAACTTTCATTCCTATTAAAGCACCGATTGAACCGCCTAAAAGTGCAAACGAAAAAAGTGTAAGCTCTGGGATTCGCCATTTATTGTTTGCCGCCTTATGCTTGTCTACTCCATAAAAAATAAACGCCAAAAGAGAGATGGCTGCGTAATAGATTCCAAGATATTTTAAAAGCTGAATATTCATAGGCAAGAATATAGCATATTGTTTATCATCTGTCACCTTGTAAAATCTATGACAACTCGCTATACTCAAGGCATGAGAAAAGGTAAGAAAATCTTTTTATCAGTATTAGGCATTATTTTGGTGTTGTCGGTGGCCGGTTTGTGGATTGGCGCCGTAACAGTATACAAGCAGAATTTCTGCATCCGATGCGAAACCTACGAGCCATATAAGTTTTCCGTGGAAGATTTTGAAGGTCTCTCAAGAACCAGGTACGAGTTCAAGTCAAACAAGGGACAGACTCTTGTGGGCTACATGTATTATTCTGATTCTGCTCCCGAGGATAAAAAGGCAATTGTCGTCATGGCACATGGTTTTGGCGGTGGCGGTCACAACAGCTACATGGATCTTGCCAATTATTTTGCCCAGAATGATTTTTATGTCTTTGCCTATGATGCAACAGGTAATGACGAAAGCGAAGGAGAATATGTCGGAAGCCTTATTCAAGGTGTGGTGGATTTGGATTATGCAATTTCTTTTCTTGAAGGCAACGATGCATTCCCGAAACTGCCTATTGTTTTGTGGGGACACAGCTGGGGTGCATTCAGTGCAAGTAACGTCATCACTTATCATCCGGAGGTAAAGGCTGTAATTGAATGTGCCGGATGGAACAAGGGCTCAGACATTTTCAGGACACAGGGGCAGCAAATCGCCGGCAATGCAATCTGGTTCTTCATGCCTTTCATTCACATACATGAATTTGTGCATTATGGGAAATACTCGACCAACAGTGCTCTAAAGGGCCTCAAGAAATCGGACACTGCATTCATGGCGGTTCACAGCTCCGATGATGATACAGTTATTGAGGAAATCGGATATTCAATTTACTACGACAAGTACAAGGATGATTCCAGGTTTGCCTTTATGCATTTTACCGACAGGGGACACAATTATCTTTTTAACAAAAGGGATTACAATGATGAATTGAACGCACAGTTTGATTCTTGGGCCAAAACTCTGGATTATGATTACAACAGTGTCGAGAACAAAGAGCGTTTTATCGCGGACAAGGCAGACTGGCTTAACAAAAACATAGACCGTAAAAAATGGGCAAGCCGTCTTGATACAGATATTGTATCACAGTTCGTTGATTTCTATAACAAAAGTCTTGAGCGATAGTAAGACTTGATCTGAATGAGATTTTATTTTGAGCTTTTGACTTTTGCCCGTTCACGAACAAAGTAATCGGTAAAGCCTTTTTTCTCCAGCCTGTCCAGATATCCCTGAACATCATCGGTTGCTATGTCACGGATTACAACACGGGTAAGGTTTCCGACTTTCTGATACGCAAGATATTTCTTGAATCCCGCATCCTGAAGCCTCTTTACCATAGCCTCTGCATTGCTTCGTTTAGAGAAAGCCCCCAGCTGAATGTCCCATGTCGTTGATTTATCCGCCGTCTTCCATTTCTCCACCTGCTTTGTTGAGCCTGAGCTGTCAGATGATATAATGGTGAGCTTTACTTTGGCGGTTCCGGATTTTATCATGTCCAGTTTGCTCGCCGCCGCTTTTGACAAGTCGATTTCACGTCCCTTTACAAACGGTCCGCGGTCATTTATCCTTACGATTACGGATTTACCGTTGCTGAGGTTCGTGACCTTTACCTTTGTGTTGAACGGAAGCGTTTTATGTGCGGCGGTGAGTGCGTACATGTTGAATATTTCTCCGTTGCTTGTCTTTCGTCCGTGGAATTTATCCGCATAGTAAGACGCTACGGCACTGGATTTATACACGTAATCTGCAAAGGCCGGTGTAATGAGTGTAAGAATGAATGCCGTAATCAGGAGAAATTTCTTCATGCTTATTTCTCTGCACCCACAGAAGTTGTTGTTCTGACGGTTGTTGTTGTCGTGGTTGTGGTGGTTTCTGTTGCAGTGCTTGAGTCAAGTTTTCTCTGGCGAACCAGATAATCTGTAAAACCATTTTGTTTCAGGGCTGCCACAGTAAAATCCAGATCAGAAGCACTTACATCACGAAGAACAACACGCGTGATATTGTTTTCGTTTTGATATGCTATGTTTGTAAAGCCTGCCTTATAAAGACGGGTTGCCATAATCTGTGCGTTTGCAAATTCTGTATAGGCTCCTAGCTGAACATCATAATGTTTTTCCTCTAGATTAACTGGAGTTTCACCCGCAATAAAAGGTGTCTCGGTTACTCCAGATACATCCGTAGTAGGACCGTTGTTTGTTCCCCACTGTATTATCTCAAGGTTTACACGTGCATTTCCCGCCCTAACCATGTCCAATGCTTCTGCGGCTGTTTGAGACAGATCTATCTCACGTCCAAGTGAATATGGTCCGCGGTCATTTATTCGGACTATGACAGATTTAGAGTTTGCAATATTAGTGACCTTGACCAATGTGTTGAACGGCATCGTGTTGTGTGCAGCCGTGTAGTCATACATGTTGAATGTTTCACCGCTTGCAGTCTTTGCTCCCTGCAATTCAGCTCCATAATAAGAGGCGAGTACATTTGTCTTGTAATAGTTCTGTGCAAATGCCAGAGATGTTGCCGCCATCAAGGCAGCCAGTAATAATTTCCTAAGTTTCATGTTTAAATTATCGGAATTGCACAAAGAATTCTTAGAGAGGGTTTATTATTTGTCTTCCCAGCCCATTAAATCATGCATTATTTCCCCGGGATTCTTATCATGGTACAGATATGAGTACATTGCGGTGCATCCTGCAACTTTCCGGCCGTAATCTCTTGTTTCTCCAATGGGAAGGGCTTCCAGGAAAATGTCGTTGGGAAGTTTTTGTCGCTCAAATTCCAGCTTTGCGTTTTTTAACAGAGTCCTTACTCTTCCTATTCCAGCGTTGTAAGAGCATATTGCAGGAATCATGTCTCCATCAAGGCGTTCTTTAAGCTCAGAAATATAGTAAGTTCCGAATTTGACATTGGTTTCTTCATCAAGCAAATCAAAATCTTCAGTCTTGAATTTTTTTGCAATATCTGTGGCGGTCGGCTTCATCAGCTGCATCAATCCCACTGCACCTGCCCAAGAGCTTACTTCGGGAGCAAAATAACTTTCACTTCGGATAACGGCATAAACAAGTGATTCGTCAAGATTGAATTCTTTTGTGTATTTATCAACGAGAGAGGTAAAATCACGCGGGAATGTGAGTTTTAATATTTCCTTATCCAAAGGACATTCGCATTTGTTTGCTTTTTTCGCTGCAATACGAAGGCTCAGGGTATAATATGAACTGTCCTTTTCCTGTGCATAATCCCGAAGGTAAGTTGCAATTTTCTTACAGCATTCAAATCCAACAGAGTCCTGGTATTTTTCCCACATCGGATAAATGTATTCTGGAAGCTCAAAATCCACATAGCCGTTAAGTATTTTCTCTACATCAGGATTGGCAGTAAAATCATTGTGCGTATATAATTCCTCAAGTTCTTTTTCTATCTCTTCTGTTGAAAGCTTAAGCTTGCCTGCCGCTGCGAATTTATGATAAATATTGGTGTCGCTGTGGAGTGCCCTTTGATAAAGCGCCTTGCATGCCTGAGATGTAGATGATGTAGTCGGGTTGAAGAAATTGTTTTCGATTAAGGAACCTGCAACATAGGCGAATTTTGCAACGGTTTCGTTTGTGGCATATCCGTCAATCAGTTTTGCAACATCGTAGTATTCCTGCCACAGATGCTTTGTTAAAAGCCTGATGGAAAGCGTGTCCAGAAAATCATCAAAATATTCCGGGTCAGACCACTGTGAACGGTATACACTCAATTCAAAAATAGCACGTGCTATAGAATCCTTTAGGGCACTGTTCAGATAATACCATAGGGCATTGTCAAAAAGTTCCGGGCTGGGTGCGACATTCATTGCCTTGAGGAAACGATCCATTGCCAGATTGTTGTCCTTTTCCTGCTTGTCGTAGAGCCGTCCCTGATAAAAATAATTGTAGAACAGAATATCCGGTGAAAGTCCCTCGCTAACTGAATCAAGTAACGATGCATTTTCACCAAAGCTTTTTGAACCGTTTACAAGTGCCTTACCGATGTCGCTCATCAGGGCTGTGGTAAGATTCTGCTTTTGCTTTACCAGTTCCTTTGCCTTGACTTCTGCAGGTGACCAGTCTTTTTCATAGACAAGTGCACGGAAAATCTGAATGTCATCCGGTTTAACCGTACTTGTTTTAGAGGATTCAAGTATGTTCTGGTAAATTGCGTAATGCAGTGAACTGAATGGGCGTTCAAGGCACCAGTTTCTATATTCCTTTGAGAATGCGGGATCTTTTTTCTCCTGCAAGGCACTTATCCTGCAGTAAATGATTGTATCGGAGACATTATCCAAGTCGATGTCCTCTGTAAGTTTAAGAACATCATCATATTTATACTCACGCATCAATTCCTGAAGATAGATTTCCTTAGATTCATCATCGGGGAATTTCTCGTAAAAGTCCTTTGCGGCTCCAAGAGAATCCTTGCTTACTTCCACCAGTGTCTGTGAACAAAGACGTGCAACAAATGGGTCTGCATTTTTCATGCATTTTTTAAGAAGTGTTACGGCATCATTAAATTCGTCTTTCTGAATTTTCTGGAGTGCCTCAAAATACAGGGCATCGGAGCCATACTCACTTTCAGCCTTGACGGAGCGGGCGCATGAGGAAACCGGCAGTGAAAGCAAGACAGTGAGTGCAAGAATATATAACGGCCGGCTGATATTATATCTGAACAATGTTACTCCGATGGAATCAAAAGTATCTGACCAGAGAGGATAAAGTCTGGATTTTTGATACTGTTGTATTCAGCAATGCGGGGATAGCGCCATGGATTCTTGTAATAGGCATTTGAAATATCCCAGAGAGTATCACCCCATACAACCTGATAACGGATGGCAGCCGGAGCATTTATGTTTTTCTCGGGGCGTGTAGGAACAACTGCAGAAGGTGTTGTAGCAACAACGATTGTATCTTCTTTACCTGCAATGGATTCCGCCTGAGCTGGCTTTTTATTCTGGCTTTCGTCCTTGTTTTCAGGTGGAGTTGACTGCAGTGTTCCTGTTTTGTCGGCAGAAGAATCTTTTGACGTATCTGTCTTGTCGTCGGTTCTATTCGGAACTACGGTCTCTGTCTGTGTGCTTGTGGAAGAAGTATTGGTTTCGCTGGTGGAAACTGTCTTCTCAGTGCTTGTGCTTGCAATCTGTGTCTGGCTGCCTTTCTTTAAGAGGTTCAGCTTGGTCGGGAAAATGAAGAGGAACAGTCCGAATATGATAAGACATAGCAATGTACAGATTATGCAGATAAGGGCATAACGTTTGTTCTTGCCTTTACCCTGTTCTGTTTCTTCCTCAAATTTCTCGCGGTCTTTTTCTTTCTTGTAGTTGGTATCAGCATCGTCAAAGAAATCATCGCCGAATGCACTGTCATCTGCTGTGGTGGAAGAGATCTGGAAAGAACTGTCATCCCTAAGGGCAGGAGAATCATCAAAATCAGGAAGTTCAAAATCAGGGAGAGATGTAGATTTTGTTACCGGTTGAGCTGGAGTTTCCCAAGGACTTTCAAAATCCGGAAGCTCATCTCTGATAGCATCTACTGTGCTTTGTGGTGGTTCCGGTAAATCATCAAAGTCAGGAAGATCTATATCATCGTTTGTAGTTAAATCAACTTCACCAAAATCGGGCAAGTCTTCGGTAAGGTTTGTCTGATGAATCACAGGAACAACAGGTTCGCTCGGTTCATCCACATCAAAATCCGCGGCTTCTTCTGCAACGGTTTTCTCCTGCTCCTCCTGTGTGCTTTCTGTAACAGCATCATCAGTCTGTGGAACAGTAACATCTATGCTTACATTTGAAGTGTCAGTCTTGATGTCATCAAAATCAGGAAGATCATATTTTGTCTCAGGTTCTGCTTCATCAAGTGAGACATTCCGTATTGAAAGATCTTCTGTTCCCATATCTTCCGGTGGCATTTCTTCCTTTGGAGGATTAGCCGGATCATCATACAAATCGGAGCTGATTAATTCCGGTGGAACCTCAAATCCGTTTTCTCCTGTATGCTCTGAACCGTCAATCGTAAGGAAATTATCTGCATCCAGATCAAAGGCACCCTCACTTTCCTCATCTTCCGGGAAATCATCTGTAATTGAATCAGGAGCTATGTCATCATCGGAGACAGTTTCCTCTGTTGCGCTTTCTTCTGTTGTCGGATCCGGCGGCATTATGGTGTCTATGTCCTCTGGAAGCTCAAATCCGTTTTCTCCTGTCGTTCCTTCTATCGTAACAAAATTGTCTGCTGTAATTCCCTCAAACGGCTCTTCAACTTCAGGCTCATCATCGGCTTCTACAGTTGTCTCATCATTAAATGAAAACTTTGTTCCGTCATTGTCAACGATTATGTCATCTGTATTTTTAATCTCATCAGAAACATCTTCCTTTGATATTTCGTCTGCTTCCGGGAATTCAGGTGAAATAAAGAGGTCATCGTCTGTCATCGGGGCATCTGCCATCATGTTGTCAGGAGCAAAAACCTGCTCGTCACTTACAAAATCATCAGAAACCGTGGCTTCAAGAGGGCTGCTTTCGGTTGATAGACCATCAAAATTAAAATCTTCCTTGTTGGTATTATCTGCCATCTGAGAAACAGTATCCTGATCACCAATGGAAAAATTTGCAGGATTGCTGCGTTCTGCTTCTGAACGTGAGACAAGAGTCACTTTTGTTGTACTTGAAAGACCTGTTTCCGGGTCAATGACGTTTGCCCTAAGCTTGTTGTCTTTATCAAGGCTTACTTCAAGATGAAGGTTAGGCTCTCCGTTGGGATGAGGATTTAAATGCGTGATCTCCAGGCTGTCCACATATTGAGCATCAGCCATGCTGTCAGATTCTGAGCTGTATAAATCAATCTGTACGGTGGTCTGGTTGTCTTTTACAGTCGTAACATCCAGAGTTTTGGTTTCTTCGCTGCCTTCCTTGATAATAGGATAAAAGGAACCGTCTGCAAGCTTAATTCCTATTGATTTCATATTTACCTCATTTTCTTATATCGGAGAAAAAAAGTTTAACCTGAATATGAAACTCTAGCGGTATGTGTATGTGAATCCTGACTGAGTCTGTAATTCAGATACAGTTCCACCGAATTTTTCAGAAACGGCATATATGCTTATTGTTGTCGGATTTCCGTGGGTGTCGGGCTTATAGATTTTCCTCTCATACAGGACATTGTTTGAGTTGTAAACCTGTATTTCTGACAAGAATCCCTTGGTGTCGTAGCGATAGACATGGCGTGTACGGGTTTTATTGTCACTCTCGATATATTCAATCTGGGTTAACTTGCCGTCCTGATATGTGTAAACTTCCTTTTGATCCAGGTTTCCGTCTCCAAAATAGCGGCATGCTTCCGTGACTTTTCCCTGTTTATCGAGCGTTGAGATAGTGCGAGTCAGGAGTTTTCCGTCACCATCGTAATAAGATTCTGTTGTCTTAACATCTTTTCCCTTGGTAACGTCCTTATCGTTGTATTCGTAAATGGTTTTTCCGACTAATTTATCGCTTCCGTCAAATTCTGATTCTGAGCTTACGCGTCCGTTTGAATCATATTCAACTGCAGTACGCCATATTTTCTTTCCTTCTGCATTGGTAAAAACTGAACCCTCGAGTTTTCCTGCCGTATTGTAACTGTATGTGATTTTATCAACAAGAACATCCTTGGCATTGTATCCAAGACATTCTGTCTCACGTCCCTGAGAATCAAAACTGTGAACCAATTTTACAGATGCTGAACGGTATGTGGTGCCGAATTTGCTTACGATGGTGTAATCTGTGCGTGAATATTTAGAAAGCGAGCCAGAGGGAACAAAATCTGTGTCCAGGGCAAATGTCAAACTGCCAAAAACGACCAGCAGAGCGGCAATCAATAGTTTCTTCATAAAATCCTCCATGCGTATAAAACAGTTATTCTATTATACATCATAAAATCGGAAAAATAAAGTCCGTTCATCACAGTGTGAAAGCATAATAATAAAAAACAGAAATTGTTCGTTTTACAGGAACAAAAACAGTATAAATGTTCTTGACAAAAGAATATTCCGGGATTATTATAAAAATATGATGATTTCACAGGATCTTAAAGAGGCGATTGAGGATTTTGAGGCCGTGATGGAAAGAAAAATTTCCGCCATGCCTCAGCGAATCCGCCTTTGGACAACTGAATATACCTCAAGAAAAAAACTGCCCAAGAACATGATTCTGGAAGGATTGCGTGGTACCGGTAAGTCAACTTTCCTTTTATATCAGGCAAGGCAGAGCGGGAAGAAAATGCTGTATTTTTCAGCTGACACTCCCCGGATGAGTGCGCTTAATCTATATGATGTTGTCTCCGCCGCTTTCATGCAGGGATATGAGGGCGTAATCATCGACGAGGTGCATTTTGCCCGTAACTGGAGTGCATGCTTAAAATCCCTTTATGATGATTTTCCTGACCGTTATGTCTGGGCAAGTGATTCCTCTGCACTTATTCTTAGAAGAGGAACAGCAGATGTTTCCCGCCGCTATGTTTTTGTCCACATGCCTGTCATGTCTTTCCGTGAGTTTTTATTTATAGAGACCGGTAAAACCTACAGTGCAATAGATCCTTTCGAAATAAAGGATTCAGCTTCCCTGCCTGTTAAGCCGGATGCAGAGCTTCTTCAGTATTTTGAGATGTATAAGAAACATGGAACACGTCCGTTTTATACAGAGGGTGATTACGAAAAACGAAGTCTTGCCGTTCTGGAGAAAACAATCAATTCCGACGTGCCGTTTTTTGTTCCGCAGATAACCGATGACAATATCCGCCTGATGACCGCTGTTGTGGGAACTCTTGCAATGGCCTCAATTCCAAGATTACAGGTGCGTTCCTTGTGTGCCGACTGGAATGTGAGCGCAGACAAGCTGTATCAGCTCCTGGAAGTAATGGAGGCTGTCGGTGCATTACGGATAATCCGCTTTCAGAATGACACAAAGGCAAAGAGCGCTGGTGCGAAAATGTTTTTTGCAGATCCATGCCTTTATTCAGTATTGCGTGGAAATGCAGGTAACATGCGGGAGGCATTCGTGACTGTTCTTCTGCAGGAATCAGGATACAGTGTGTTTGCATGCAGGAATGAAACTGACGGTGACTTTGTTGTCTCCAAGAATATCGGGGGAATGGACTTTGGCACATCTCCAAGCATGAAAATTGACCTCGGGGGACGTGACAAGGTTTTAAAAAAATCAGACCGGGTTATACGTGATAACAGCGATTACCCGGCCGGAAAATCAATTCCCCTGTGGCTGCTTGCGATGAGCTGGTAGGGAACAGGAACTAGTCTTTGCTTTTCTTGTTTTTCTTGCTTAATCTCCAGGTCAGCAGCATAAGGAAAAGGCCTCCGACCACCATGATAAAGCAGAAAATCTGACCTGTGCTTATATTCAGCAGGGATGTGTTTAGTGCAATCTGATCTCCTTTGCCCGCAGAAATCCTAAAGCCCAAATCCGCATCAGGTTCACGGAAATATTCAATTACAAAGCGGAAAAGACCGTAACCGATTGTATAGCACGATGCAATGAAACCGTCGAAAGGCTTCTTTTTGCGCAGGTTCCAGAGTATGACCCACAGGACAATGCCTTCAAAAAATGCCTCGTAAAGCTGGCTTGGATGGCGTGGAAGATAGACAAGCGGTTCTGCCCCGGAAACACTCATGCCGACCTTGGTCATTATCTCCTGAACCCAGTCAAGGCTTGAGGAAAATCTCTCTGAATTCGGGAAAATCATGCCCCATGGCATCGTTGTAATGCGTCCGTAAAGCTCACCGTTCATAAAATTACCGATGCGTCCGAACGTGAATCCCAGCGGAATTGCGGCACACATGGCATCTATCCATTTCCAGGTAGGTCTCTTGTGGACACGGCACCAGATGAGCATTGCAATAAGGCCTCCGATAAAGCCACCGTGATAGCTCATGCCTGCAAGCCCCGTAAACTGCTTGGTGTTAGGATCAAAAGGCCAGAAGATAAGCCATGGTTTTTTCCAATAGACTCCGCTTGTGTCGTAAACCAGTGTAGAGAAAATCCTTGCACCGAGGATAAGGCCGACGATTCCCCATGCAATAAAGCTGAAAATATCGTCCTCAGAGGTTTTTATCTCCGCAGTATCAAGATCTCCGTTTTTACGCTGCTTTTTAAGAAGCAAAAAGGCTGTGGCAAATGCAAAGATATACATAAGCCCATACCAGCGTATCAGTCCCAGAACAGGAACGCCAGGAAAAAGCTCCGGGTGAATCCATTTGGGATATTCAATGTAAAGTAAACCGTTCATTTTTTATACCTTCTTTTTTTTATAAATCAGATTTTGAAACCCTGTCTTGCGGCTTCCACCAGTTTCTTCTTTAGGAAAAGATTCTCGGTTTTAAGCTGGGTAATCTCGTACTGCTGCTGCTTGATTGTCTCTGCAAGTTCCCCTGTGGTAAAGGTTCCGCTTCCCATGAGTTCCTGAACATAGGCCATTTTCTGACTGAAGTCTTCCCCTGCTTCCTCTGATGCAATCTGGAATGAAGTATCGCTTGCCTGAGTTATATCATAGTCCTTGTCAAAGGTGATTGTCTCGGAATGAAGTATTTTCTCGGCTATGCGGTAGATTCCCTGGGAAACAAGGGCCTGAGGCTTGTAAATGATTATCGGGAGCCTTGAGGCAAGAGCCTTATCCTGCAGTGTATCGCGGTACATTACACCAAGATGCTCAAGATTAAGCCCAAGGAATTCCTGGCATGAGCGGCGGATTTTGTTTGCCCTGTCAGCGTCCTTGGGGTCGTCTATCATGTTGAGAACCAGACGCGGGTGGAATTCCGTCATTCTGGAGCGGAAAAGCTTTGTGTTCTCAGGGTCAACTTTCTCAAGGGCATCCACAAGCCTTGGAATATAAAGCCTCTGCAATGATGCGGAGTCCTTTTTGAGTGTCTCAAGATAGCTGTGTGCCGGTGTGCCGTTCCTGAAGGTGTTGTACATCATGCGGAACACAAGGTTCTTGAGGAACAGGTATCCGTTGAGCGTTGCCGTGACAGTCGGGGCGCTTACGATGATTCCCTGCGGAGAAAGCAGGAACATGTCCAGGATTGTAAGATGAGAGCCTGCACCAAGGTCAAGAATCAGATAGTCGAAGTCCTGGGCAAGAAACTGACGTATAAGCTCGTTTTTTTTGCTTGCACGTAAAGAAGTTAAGCCAGGTATCTCTGAGTCTCCGGCTATGAACCATACATTCTCGTAATCCGTGGGCTGGATTGTGTCCTGAAATGGCGTCTGACCGGTTAAATACGTGCCAATACCGGTTTTTGGAGCAGTCTGACCGATGACCAGATGTAAATTTGAGGCACCTAAATCTAAATCCGCAAGAAGAACTTTCTTTCCTGCCTGTCCTAAAGCGATTGCAAGGTTTGCGCTGAGAAGACTTTTTCCTACGCCACCTTTTCCGCTTGCAATTGGTATAATCTGCATGTTTTTTATTATACAACGAAAATCAACCCTTGCATAGAGATAAAAAACAACGTAAAATAAAAGAATGAATAAAATTTTCACAAAGTCAATAAAACACACTATAGTCTCTGAGGTTTTGGTTTTCCTTTTGACCATTGCAACGTCACAATGCTTTGCACAGTCACCGGCTGCAACCGCCCGCCCGAATGCAGAAAAGGAAAAGCTTTATTCCGACATAATCAATTCCCTGTTCTATTACATTCAGGATAATTATGTCGAGGAAGTAGATCCTGAGATTCTGTATCAGGGTGCGATAAAGGGAATGCTTCAGGCACTTGATGACCCCTATTCAGTCTATATGCCCAAGGATGAATGGAGAAGCCTTCAGGATACAACGCAGGGCTCGTTTGGAGGTGTAGGCCTGTCTATCACAAAGCCGACGGAAAACACACCGGAAAAACCTGCTTATGTAGAGGTTTCCCAGCCCATAGACAATTCACCGGGTGCAATGGCAGGCATCCGTGCGGGAGACCTTATCGTAGAGATTGACGGAGTTGATACAGCCTCTATAACCATGAATGAAGTCCTGGATCGACTTAGGGGAACTGTTGGAACCAAGGTAAAGGTAAAGATCCGCCGTGGAAAAACAATGGAATTCGAGGTGGAGCTTGTCCGTGCGATAATCGAAAACCCAACGGTAAAATACGGCATGATTGGAACAACAGGCTACGTAAGGATAACTGAATTCTCAAGCACAACGGCAGTCCGTTTCCAGGAGGCCATAGACAGCTTTACAAAGTCAGGATACAAATCCCTTATCATAGACTTGCGGAATAACGGTGGCGGTCTTCTGACAGCGGCAGTTGAGATTGCAGACAAATTCATCGACAAGGGAGTCATCGTTTCCACCAAGAGCAGGCTTTCGTATGAGAATGCAGTTTACTTCGGCAAAAAGAGCAAGACCACAGTCAACAACATTCCGACCATAGTCCTGATTAACGGTGCAACAGCATCAGCCTCCGAGATTCTTAGCGGTGCATTAAAGGATACAAAGAAGGCATACCTTGTTGGAGAAAAATCCTACGGCAAGGGAAGCGTTCAGATCCCAAGCAACCTGATAAGCCAGGACGGTTTCAAGATTACAGTTGCACGCTATTATTCTCCGAGCGACACAAACATCGACAAGGTTGGAATTCAGCCGGATAAAAAAGTCTCTTATGATGAGTTTACCGAGGACGAGGAAAAAGCCTATGCAGAACTGTTGAAGGCAGATGTCATAGCTCCTTATGTAGAGAATCACCCGAACATGACAGAGAGCGATATTGCAGCCTATGCGGAGGAACTCTATAAAACATATCCGTTTGACAAGCGTGTAATCCGAAAGCTTATCCGCAATGAATACGACAGGACACAGCCTGCCAGACTTTATGATCTTGACTATGACATTCAGTTGAACGAGGCTCTCAGGATTTTTAAGGAAGAGGACTTTAAAAAACTGATGTCTGGAACAAAGACATTAAAGGAGCTTGAGGCAGAGGCAGAAAAAGAAAAGAACACAAAGGAAAGCGGAAAATAATCTATGAGGCAGTTTCTTTCGGAGGTTGAGCCTGACAGTGACGGATGCATTCTTGTTCAGGGGAAAAAGGCACATCACCTTGCGGAAGTTCTGCGTGTAAAACCGGGCGATATGATTTATGCAAGGCTTCCACAAAGCGGAGTCCTGCAGCCTATGACAGTTGCCAACGTAGACGGCTCAAAGAAAACGGTTCTTCTGCAGGTGGCGGGAAATTCTGTATCTGATGATTCCAATGGGGAAAAGAATACGGTTCAGCTACCGGAGATCTGGCTCTTTCAGTTTGTGGCTAAACCTCCAAAGATGGACTTGATTATCCGGCAGGCAACAGAGTGCGGTGTGTCATACATTGTGCCGGTGGAAGGAAAATTCTGTCAGGGCGGTGCACTTGAATCTGCCAGAAAAAAAACAGGCGGGAAAGATGACCGGTGGGCAAGAATCGTAAGTGAGGCAAGGGAACAGAGCGGTTCTGCCATACAGACAAAAGTTCTGTCCTGTGTTAATCTTGAGGATGCCGTTGACATGATGCATGAAGAAAACCTGGACGGTATCGTGCTTTATGAGCAGACCAAGGGAACAAAAAATCTTGGGCTTGCAATTGAAGGCATGGCGGAAAAAAACAGGTCTGCGTTGTTTGTCGGAGCAGAGGGCGGCATTGCACCTGAGGAAATAGAATACATGCAGGAGAAAGGGATAGTTCCCGT
>JAGADS010000057.1 GCA_017613485.1 Treponema sp. | reverse complement strand
TGGGTGAGACAGAGGATGCAATAGAAAAGCTTACATACCTGCAGACTCACAACCCAAGCTATATGCGTACCGAGGTTTCAAGCCTCTTGTATACACTCAGATAATAAAGATAGTGTAAATATTAAGCCCCGTCGAAAATGGCGGGGTTTTTTGTTTATATCCGTTTTACAAGCTGATACAGCTGTTTCCTTGTAATTGATGTAAAGACAGGTCTCCCATGTGGACAATGCGGGTCGGGAAGTTCAAGTGCCGTTTTGGCAATCTGGGCGGCGGTATCCTGATCCAGAATGTCACCTGCTTTTACGGCCATACGGCATGCTGTACTTGCGGCAACTGCATTAATCATGTCAAATGGCTGGACACGTCTGTCAAGGAGATCATTTTTCAGGTCCTCTTCTGTTCCTTTCCATCTTGCGGGAACTGTCGTAAATTCCCATCTTCCGTTTCCACAGTTTTTTCCCTCGTAACCTGCTTCGTTCAACTGGCTTTGGATCTGTGTAAGATATGCGTCGTCTGCCTTGCTGTCTGTCTGTATAACGTATGGCACAAGTAGAGCCTGCTTTTCCGTTGTCGTTTTCATTATTGTATCATAGATGGAACGTTCATGTGCGGCATGCTGGTCTATGATATAGAGCGTGTCGTTTTTTTCTGCAATCAAAAATGTTCCCAAAGTGCTTCCGACAAAATGAAAATCATCCTCATCATTCTTGTAATCGCTGGGAAGATAATTCCTGCTTTCTTTATTTCGTTCAAGATGCTGGTCCTCTGCAGAAACTGCCTCTGATGCCATTTTTGCAAGACGCTCAGAGTATTCAAATGAAGTTTTATTGTTTGCGATTCTGTATGAGTTGCTCTGGGGATATGAAGTTGTCTGGTAATTGCCATGAGAGAACGAGGAGCTTCCTGAGCCTTTGTAGCCTGAATAATTTGTCCTGTTGAACGAAGGATATGTTCTGCTTGCGACATTCAAGGGCCTGTCATCCAGAGATTCATCAAAGTTGAATAGGCTTGAATTGTCATTTTGATTTGAATCCTCTGTCATGGTCTGCTTTGTGTACTGCTTGAAAAAATCCCTGGTACTTGTGCTTACCGCATGATGAAGAATGCTTGCGTCCTTGAATCTTGCCTCGCGTTTTGCAGGATGAATGTTAAAGTCAACAAGAGAAGAATCCATCTCAACAAAAAGACATGCAACCGGATGAAGCCCGTTTGGAAAAAATCCCTGTGCACCATATTCAATTGCCTGTACAAGTGAATATTCTGTGATGCGTCTTCCGTTAACGTATATGTAAATGTTTTTCCTGCTGGTCCTGTTAACCGACGGTTCTCCGATTACAAGCGTGAATGAAAAAGATTTGTCCGCTGCCTTTCCTGTGACTTCGTAAAACAAATCCTCTGATTCAAACAGTTCAAGGGCCTGTACAAAGCGTTCTTTTAGGGTAGGGCATTTTGCAAGATTTAGTTTTTCCTCTCCGTCTATCGAAAGTGTGAATTCGATGTCTTTCCATGGAAGAACTTTTTCCTCAAAAGTTGAGCGGCATAAAAGTGCCTCGCTTGCAGGCCGTTTTAAAAACTGTCGTCTGGCAGGAAAATTCTCAAACAAGCCTGATGTCTGCACGATGGTTCCTTTTATCGGCGTACAGGGGGTTATTATGTGGTCCTCAGTAACCGAGGCATTCATCATAAGACTACCGCTTTTTATCTCAAGACGGCTTACCGCTGCCATGGAAGAAAGGGCTTCTCCACGGAAACCAAGAGTGCTTAGATTCAAAAGATCTGTCTCTGTCTCTATCTTGCTTGTTGCATGGGGATGGGCACACATCCTAAGGTCGTCCTCACTCATGCCGCAGCCGTTGTCTATTACACGGATTCGTTCTATTCCACCGGATGTGATTTCTACTGCAATATGGTCAGCCCCGGAGTCTATGGCATTGTCCATAAGCTCACGGACTATGGCATTGGGTCTGTCTACGACTTCTCCTGCCGCTATTTTTCTTGCAACATCCGCATTAAGAATCTTTACTGTTCGTCTTGGATTATTAGTCTCGCTCATAATTTATAATTTCTGCTTAAGAATTACGTGTTCCTGTCACTTCTTCTGATGGAGTAAAGAGATCAAGAGCCGGCTCAACAGAATTCTTTTTTGTAGCCTTTTTCTCTTTTTTTTCTGCCTTGTCATCCTCAACCTCAAGATCCTGTGCATTCATAAGAATCTGAATCTTACTTTCCATCTGGTCAATGTCTTTTTCCATTTTCTTTGCAAGAGTGATTCCTTCCTCAAAAGTCTTAAGGGCATCTTCAAGGCTTATGTCGCTCTGCCTGATTGCCGAAGTCAATTCTTCAAGTCTCTGTAAATTATCCTCAAAAGTTTTCATTTTGCCTTCCTTGTCTTATTCTTTATATTCCGTGACGGTTGCCTGAATTGTTCCGTTTGCAGGTGTTATTACAATTGAATGTCCAATCTCGGTGTCCTTTGGGGAACGGATGATTTTTCCTGTGACACCATCCCTTACCATGGAATATCCGCGGTTGAAAATTGTCTGTGGATTGCAGCTTTCAAGTACTGTAATGCAGTTTTGAATCCTCTGCCTCTTTTCCTGAATGAACAGCTTTATGTTTTCCTCAAGACCGGATCTTGCATTCTCGTAGCGGTTTAAAAGCGGCTGCTCAATATGACGAAGCTGAAGCTCCATGTTCTCCGGGGTGAATGTTTTTAAGAGCATACGCAGGTTTTGAATCTTACGGAGCATTGTGTCATAAAGGTCATTCTTCATGTTCTGTATGCTTGTCTCTATTTCCTGCTGGACTGGAACTGCAATCTCCGCGGCTGCAGATGGTGTGGGAGCCCTTACGTCGGCAGCAAAATCACTTAATGCCCAGTCAATCTCATGTCCCACGGCTGAGATTGTCGGTATTTTGGAGTCCGCTATGGCACGTACTACATTCTCATCGCTGAAAGGAAGCAAATCCTCCAGGGAACCGCCGCCACGACCTACAATCAGGACATCGCAAAGATTATACTCGTTTGCAATCCTTATCATACGCTCTATTGTGAATGAGGCACCTTCCCCCTGAACCATGGCAGGAAGCACAGTTACAGAGACCTTTGAGTTACGCCGTCGCACTATCTGAAGGATATCCCGTAGGGCTGCTCCTGTAGGGCTTGTGATTACACCCACTGTTTTGGGAAAATACGGCAGGATTTTTTTTCTGCTTGAATCAAACAGACCCTCTGCGGCAAGTTTTTTCTTGCGTTTCTCAAGCATTTCCATTATTTCACCAAGGCCTGCCTGAACCATTGATGTTATTATAATCTGGTATCGCCCCTGTGGAGGATAGACCGAGACGCTTCCTGTGACAAGAACGAGCATTCCGTCTTTTGGGGTAAATTTGAGGGTGGAGGCCCGCCCCCTGAACATTACGGCCGAAATCTGGCTTTCTGAATCCTTTAGCGCAAAATACAAGTGTCCGCTGGAATTGTTCTTGAAATTTGATATCTCACCTTTAAGCTGAATCGAAGGAAAGGAGCCTTCAAGCATGTTCTTTATAAGGTTGTTCAGCTGTGAAACGGTAAAGAAATTCTCTTCGCTTGCCATGATGACAGTATAATTCAGAGGTAAATAAAAGTCCATAGTCGCCAGATGCTCCGGTTTTTGTCCTCACATTGACAAATATGCCGTTTTTTTCTATTATAGTAGAATGAAACGGATTAAAATATGGCCATTTTTGTGCTTTCCCATTCTTTTGGCTTTTTCAGGGCTTTTAGGTGCTCTTTTGGGAAAAGGTCTGGCCGAAACAAAAAATACGATAAATACAGAGAATTTCACTGAATTTACTTTTGCTCTTCCGACTAAACTTCTTGACGTTAACGGTGAGCTGATAACCGAATACTCATCTGATGAAAAACGTGAGATGACTTCATTTAATGATTTGCCCCAGCAGGTCGTTGATGCCCTTTTGACTCGTGAAGACCGCATTTTCTATGATCATCCGGGATTCAGTACAAAGGCAATTCTTCGTGCTGTTGTCGGTGTCTTGACAAGAACAAGTCTTGGTGGCGGTTCAACTCTGACCCAGCAGATTGCAGGTACACTTTATTGTGACCGAAGCGATATGAGCGTAAAGCGTAAACTCAAGGAGCTCTGGTGGTCAATTCAGATGGAAAGACGCTTCTCCAAGAATGAGATACTTGAGCTTTACCTGAACAAGATATATTTCGGTGGCGGTACAAATGGTGTCAATGCGGCGTG
>JAGADS010000056.1 GCA_017613485.1 Treponema sp. | reverse complement strand
CATGGCTTATGAAGTTACGGCGACCAGACGAAGGCCGCAGAGTTTTGAAAATCTTGTCGGGCAGGAATTTGTCGCATCCACGCTCAAAAATGCCATTGAATCCAAGCAGATTGCCCATGCCTATCTGTTTTCAGGCCCCAGAGGCTGCGGTAAGACTTCCACAGCACGTATTCTGGCAAAGGCTCTTAACTGCGAGAAAGGCCCCACCGCCACACCATGCGGGGAATGTTCCATCTGCAAGGAGATAACGGCAGGTTCCTCATCTGATGTAATAGAGATAGACGGTGCATCAAACACAAGCGTAAACGATATCAGGCAGATAAAGGACGAGGTTATGTTCCCGCCAAACTCATGCCGCTACAAGATCTACATAATCGACGAAGTCCACATGCTCTCCAACTCAGCGTTCAATGCGCTCCTTAAGACAATTGAAGAGCCGCCGCCATACGTCATATTCATTTTTGCCACAACAGAATTGCAGAAGGTTCCCGCCACAATCAAAAGCCGGTGCCAGCAGTTCAACTTCCGCCTTGTTCCGATAGAAAAGGTCAAGGAACAGTTAGCCCTTGCCGCAAAGGAAATCGGTATACAGGCAGATGACGAGGCACTTTACTGGATTGCACGCGAATCAACCGGAAGCATGAGGGACAGCTATACCCTCTTTGACCAGGTGGCCGCATTCAGTGACGGAAACATCACATACGAGAAAATCAGGGACAAGCTTGGCCTTGTTGGAATTGACCGCCTGAACGAGCTTTTCGGAATCTGTGCATCAGGGGCATCTCAGGAGGCACTTGAGAAACTTGACGACTATATCCAGAACGGTGTCTCAATCGAGCAGCTTATCACAAACTGTGCAGACTACCTAAGGAACCTTCTTTTGATCAAGAGCGGAGTAACAAAGGAATCCCTTCTTGGACAGGCTCCCGAGAGGTTCAGCAAGGAAGTTCTTGAGGCATGGTCTTCCGTACAGATTGAACGCGCCATAGACATTTTCCTGAAGCTTTACCGTGACATAAGATACTCACTCAGCCCGCGCTATGAATTTGAACTGGCCGTAAGCAGGCTCTGCTGGCTCAAGGAATATGCATCCCCGGCGGAAGTAAAGAAAGCAATTGATGCAGTAAGACCTCTGCTTGCTCAGGGACAGCAGTCAGTTCCACGATCGGTACCGCAACCTGCACAGCAGAATCCCGCAATACCGCAGTTTTCAGCACTTCAAGGAGGTGCAAACCCTTTTCCTGATGGCGGAGCTGAACCGCCTGAAACAACAGCAGACAATGCAACACCAGATGAATGGGAAGGAACGGCGGCATACGATGATTCTCCAGTGGAAGATACCGCATCACAACCGGCAAAACCAGTCACGATAGAAGAGCTAAAGGATGCCCTTTTTCAAAAACTGAATGGCACGGAAACTATGCTTGCGAGTATTATTCAGCATACACAGAACTGGACCGACAACGGAGACACTGTTTCATGCACAATAGAAAGTCACTACGAGCAGACACAGATTCAGCAGCGTACCGCAGAACTTGCACGGTATATATCAGAGCTTTACGGAAAACAGGTGTTTTTGTCAGTCACTCTGATTGAGAAGAAGGTTCAGAAGGAAGAAAAAAAACTGCCTGCACAGATTGAGCTTTTACGCGACACCTTTAAGGGCACCGTGATACGAGGCAGTTGATATACATGTCATTGTCGTGCCCGTGCGTAGCCGCCGAAGGCCTACGGCAATCTATAATTGAATTATTGGGAGGAAAAAAATATGAATCCATTTGAATTAGTCAAAAACCTGGGAAACATGAAGGAGCAGCTTGAGGAAGCACAGTCCAAACTCTCGCAGATAACTGCAACAGGCTCCGCTGGCGGCAACATGGTAACCGTTACACTCAACGGCAAGTTCGAGCTTACTGACATTCAGCTTGACCCAATTTGTGTGGACAACAGGGATGTAGGAATGCTTCAGGATCTGATTAAGGCGGCACATCATGCGGCTATGGAAAACGTACAGGAACAGATCAAGGGGCAGCTTGGACCTATGATGTCAGGCATGAACCTCCCCGGAATGAATATATGAACGCCCTGGACGAAATAAGCGGAAGCCTCAGCAGATTACCCGGACTTGGGAAAAAATCGGCATACAGGATTGCAAACCATCTCCTGAAATGCGACCCTGCCTTTATGGAGCGTTTTGCCAACCAGATTGCAACGCTTCAGCAGAAGATAAAGCCATGCTCAATATGCGGTTCGTGGACAGAAAATGACCCCTGCCCCATTTGCCAGGATTCCAGCCGTGACAAAACCGTGATCTGTGTAGTTGAGCAGCCACAGGATGTGAGCACCATCGAGAACTCACACGAGTTTAGGGGACTGTTTCATGTACTGGGCGGTGTAATCTCCCCGCTAGACGGAATCGGTCCGGATCAGCTTAACATCGCAAGCCTGATCGCACGTGTAAATGAAAACGGAATCAAAGAGGTAATCCTTGCCACAAATCCAACAGTGGAAGGCGACACGACTGCCCTTTACATCCAGAGGCTCCTGCAGGACAACGACTGCACCGTGACAAGACTTGCAAGCGGCCTTCCCGTAGGCGGTGACCTCGAATACGCAGACCGTCTGACCCTAGCCCGAAGCTTCCAGGGAAGAATCAAGATTTAAGCTTTTATAGATTGCCGTGGGCCTACAGCGGCTACGCACGAGCACTGCAATGACAAAAACTACTTTTCCCTTTTTTCTGTGATTTTTTTCACAACAACTTCCAAAATACCCTGAATTATGCTGAAAACCTGCAAATTCAACTTGAATTCCTAAAATTCTCCTTTGACACTTTTGGTGAATAACCGTATATTATCAATTAGGAAAGCTGATATTCTGTGAAATATTTCACAGTAAACAGAGGAGTGCTTTTGAAAGATATTCCCGAACCTGCAAAAAAAAGACTGGTTCTCCTAAAGAGGCTGCTCGCGGGCTATGGGGATGAGCTTATAACTTCTGTCCGAATTGAGGAGATGACAGGCTGGTCGGCGGCACTTGTACGCAGGGATATTTCACTTCTT
>JAGADS010000055.1 GCA_017613485.1 Treponema sp. | reverse complement strand
TATAATCATATTTATACAGAAGAAGAAAAAAATCAAATTGCAGATAAATTAATAAAATTTGGACTTGATGCATCGGGAACAAAATATGAGAAAGCATATGATGTTTACTGGTCATCAATAATAAAATAACACATAACATGCGCTTCAAATCGGATGTAGGGTCAAGCCAGCCACCGTTTAAGCGCGTTATGCCCACGCCACACTGGGGCACTGGAGGATAAAAAATGAAGAAATTTATTTTAGCAATAATAATAGCATTCGTTTCAATTACTTTATTTGGACAAAGCATCGAGGATTTTGAAAAAGATTTTATCAACGCAGCCAAAAATGACTTTACGGAAACAGATTTAGATGAGATGGTTCAGGCGTATTCAGATTTCTTGCAACCGTTTATTGAAGTGACGGAGATTACGGAAAATTTAAAAGATGAGCAGATTTATGAATATCCACTGTCGAAATTTAAGGAAAGTGCCAGTTACAAAAATAATATAGAAAAGTTATTTAATTCACAAAATGACAATCAGCGATTATTGTCTTATCTGGTTATTGCAGGAGCTGGTGATAAAAAATTTGAAAAAAAGCTTTTAGGAAGAATTAAAACTGAAGAGTCCATGGACAATATCATCTGGGCTGGTATAACCTTGATGTGCTTAAAAACCAAGCATACAACAGAACTGTTTGATTTTCTGGTAGAATACGAAAACTTTGGAGACAGTCACATGCTCCCTTTATATATTCAGCTCGATAAGTCTTCCCTCCAAAAAACTGCTTACAATAGAATTAACAGTGAAAATGTAAGAGCCAAAATACTTGCCGCTCAAATTCTTTCGATTACCGGTAAAAACAAAAAAACTGAAAAATTATTGATGGATGCTGTCAAAAACTGGGATTACGATATAAAAGGATATGCTATTTACTCTATAAAAGAACTTAGAATTGGAAACCTCAAGAACACTTTTATTCCATTGTTGGAGAATCCACTGACCCGGAGCATTGCGATTGAAGCTTTAGCCAATAGTCCGACAAAAGAAGATGTTGATTATCTAAATGACTATCTAAAACAATGTGAAGAAAATGAAAATTCAATTTCAGAGGAATTATTAGACGGATTTTATCTATCACAGAATATAGAAAATGTAAAATTATGGCTGCATTTAGTTTCTACAAAAGAGATTCCGAAAAATTATTTTTTTATTGTATCTGAGCAACCTCTATTATTTTCAGATGAATTGTTAAAAGATGTTCAAGAAGCATTAAGAGAGACAAAACACGAAAGAATTCAACAATATCTGATTGGAGTATTGGAAGGTAGAACTGATCAAGAGTCCAGAGATATAATTTTTACTTATTTAGACAGTAAAGATTCTTCAGTCAGGTATTGGACTGTAGATACTTTGAAAGGAAAACAACCCGGTGAAGTCATAAACAAACTGATAGAAATGCTTGAAGATCCTGACAAAAGAGTTGTTTCAATTACCAATGTACTGATAGAGAATAAAGTTGACTCACTTCAAAATGTTTATGAAAAAATATATCAGACTGAAAAGAGTTTAGACTGGCAAAGAAGCTCTATTGAATATCTGTCGAATTTCCCAAAACAAAATCACAAAAAGATATTTCTGGTTATTTTAGAAAATAAGAAATCAGATTTTTCAATAACAAGAGACGCCGCTATGGGTCTGGCAAATTTAAAAGATGAAACTTCGGTAGATGCAATAATTAAAGCTTGCGAAAATGAACGGACAGGCAGTGACTATAACGCCCGGACTTATTTGGTTGCCCTGTCAAAAATAAAAGGTGAAAAGGCAAAAAAGTATATTGAAACATACAAAAACAGTAAAGAAAGGTTTATCCGAGATTTTGCGAATGAATTACTTGCAGATTGGGATAACTAACAGGACCCCCGCATTGGAGCAGGAGTCCGGAATTGTATTTTAGTTAATCGAATGAATCATTGTTATAAGTGAAGATTCCCTTTGCGGTGACTTCATGTCTTCCCTTATGGAATCCTTTTCGGCTTTTTCTGCGGCGGCTGTCGCAGGCTTTCCGTCACCCTTTGCGGCTGCCCTTGTGTCCGTAACGGCATTTCCGTCACTTGTCGCGGCATCCTTAAGCTGAATCAATACCAGCTCATCTCCCACGTTAAGCGTGTCATAGAATCCCTTCTTTGTGTATGTACCCTCGGATATCTCTTCGTTTACGGATGTAACCACGAATTTTCCAAGGACATCTGCCTCTGCATAAGACACTCCATAGCCAGAGTCAGCGGTGCGAACCTTGCCTTTCTTAACAACATCAAAGGTAGAGCCCTTCTCTATTCCATCGCTCTTACCAAGATCTGCAAGGACTGTGCTTGCGGAATTGTAAAGAACTGTTCCACGGATAGGAAGTATGTCAAGAACAGCCTGTCTGAGCCTGCGTATTGATTTTGCAACCCTGTCGTTTCCTGTGCGGTATACCTTTACGGAAGTTGTCTTTGTTCCTGTCCTTGCTGAATAAACATCTGCATTGAGCGTGAATGAGCGGCTTGTCTCATCGATTGTGATGATTACAAAATAATTCTTTCCTGCGGTACGTGCAAGCCTGTATGCCTGAGAGAATCCTTCGACTGACTCAACATCAACGTCAACTGTTGTAACTGCAACACCGTTGAAAAGGTTCTTTGCGGCTGTGGCGATGATCTGCTCTGCCCCGGAATGCATCAGCTGAATCTGGGATTTCTGATAATATATTCCGATATTCCACCTTGATTTATCCAGATAGAACGGTTTTACAGAGTATTTGTGAGCAAGGTTCTCCTTGAGCATGCTCTCAAGTGCCTCGATTGTGTCGTCGTTCTTAACCTGCTGGCTTGTCCTCTTTATCTTTGCCGTATTCTCGTCTTTCTGAATCTGACGTGCAATTACATCGCTGTCGTTTGAGCGGATGAATTTAAGCTGCTCAAGATATAGCTCATAGAAACCGTCGCGTTCAAGCATGTTTGCAAATGCCTGACGTGCCTTCTTGTTGAGCGGATCCACGGAAAGAGCCCTCTGGTACTCATAGCGCTCACTTGGACCGTCATAAGCCCTCTTGAATTCCGCCGCCTTGTTTATGTGGTAATTAGCCCATGTTGAGCGTCTTGTATCCTCGATTGCAAGCGTGCGGTTAACCAGCTGCTCAAGTGCAAGCCTCATAACCTCATCAAGCGGGTCAATTGAAAGTCCTGTGTTGAATGTAGAGATGGCATCCTCATAAAGGCCAAGTTTCTCCTGTGAAAGTCCCTTAAGATACCATGCAAGAGGAAGCTTACGGTTGCGTCCGATGCGGAAATCACATATATCAATTACCTCGCTGTAGCGTCCCTGTGCATAAAGGATGTCTGCAAGAAGCTCGTAGGCCTTGTCGTAGTCACCCTTGATCTGTACTGCTGAGCGTGCACGGCGTTCGGCTTCCTTTACGTCACCACGTTTTGCGGCCAGATAAGATGCCAGATAGTGAACCTCTGCCTCACCGCTGTGATACTCAAGGGCCTGGTTTACATAGCGTTCTGCGGCTGCATTGTTTCCCTGGTCAGCAGAAACCAAAGCCAGGCTTAAAAGTGCCTTGCGGTTGGTAGAATCACGCTTTAATGCGTCAAGATAGCGTTTTTCCGCTGTTGATATTCCACCGTTGTACAGGTCAATCTCAGCAAGTCCGAAACGTGCATTCAGATCATTGGGATATTTTTTAAGGACACCCTCAAAAACAGTGCGTGCCTGATCTATATTTCCAAGAGAAATCAAAGCCATGCCCTTTAGGTTCTGTATGTCACTGAGATTGCGTGCATATTTGGCGGCTGTATCTGCGTATGAGACTGCCAGGTCATATTCACCAAGATGGAAAGTACACAGGGCAAGATTGTACCATGCATCCCCATACTGAGGATTAAGCTGAAGTGCCTCACGGTATGATTCTATGGCAGAATAGTAATCTTCCCTCTGCTGGAACTGCATGCCCTTATTGTAAAGAGAAAGAGCTGTCTTCTGCTCGGCATGGAGAGCGGCCACAGAAAATAAAAGCACAAAAACAATGGCAAAAATCCTTGGCCTTCCTGATACGTTTTTCATTTTTTCCTCCCAAAAAAACTAACTAGTTGTCCTTATTATCTTTTCGATATATTATCTTGATAACATTAACTTTATGTCCTTCCATATCCTGAACAATAAAATCCCAGTCCTTCCATGTGACTTTCTCGAATTTTACCGGAATCTTGCCAAAGAGGTCGAATACAAAGCCACCCAATGTATCAAATTCCTGTGTGGGGAAGTTTGAGGAGATGGTCTCATTCAAATCCTCCAGAAGGACACGTGCGTCACAAACCCATACGTTGTCGGCAAGGGATATTATGTCTTCCCTCTCGTTGTCAAATTCATCCTGAATGTCACCGACAATCTGCTCGATTATGTCCTCCATGCAGACAATACCGCTTACTCCGCCGTATTCGTCTATGGCAATGGCAATATGAACATGCCTCCTCTTGAATTCACGCAGGAGGCTGTCTATATGCTTGCTTTCCGGAACAAAATATGCCTTGCGGATGATTTTCTCCAGATCTATGGCTTCCTTTCTGGCAAATGCCCTTATCAAATCCTTTACATAGAGAACGCCCACCACATTATCAATTGAACCCGAATATACCGGGAGCCTTGAATGACCGCTCTCTGTAATCTTTAACGGCAGTTCCTCCTGGGCCGTGTCAAGAGAGATGAAATCCACGTCAATGCGGGGAACCATGACTTCCTTGACAGTAGTCTCAGCAAGGTCTTCCACCCCCTGAATCATGTCGTTTTTCTCTTCTGCCAGAATCTCTTGTTGCGAAGGACCGGAAACCACCGGCTCACTTTCCTTTTTCTCTTTCTTCTTTCCTTTTCCAAATATACCCATATCTCTTCCTGAATGTTAGAATTCACTCATAAATCACAGTTGAATCAAATTTCTGCATTATACGCTTCTGTATTTTAAGCATCTCGCACACAGGCTCTGAATCTTTCTCCACATGCTCTTCTCCGTGGTCAAGGCCGTGCAAGTGCAAAAGTCCATGAACAAGCAGGCGTTTCAGCTCCTCATTGCATGAAACCTCAAAATACTCTGCGTTTTTGGGCAAAGTCTCCAGGCTGATTACGATATCCCCCTCAGAAACCCATTTTTCGCCCTGGTCATCGGTATATTCTGTGCCGTCCTCAAAACTTAAAACATCTGTAGGGCCGTCAATGTTACGGTATTCCTTATTTAAATTCTGTATGAACGCATCAGAGCAGAAAAACACCGACACCTCTTCCCTATCATACGACAGTTCTGCCATTACTTCAAGCAAAAAAGGCTCTATTCTGGAAATCCATGCAGGTTCTTCTATGTTTTCCTCTTTGTCAACTAAAATACGGTTTGCCATCTACTGTTTATCCTTTGTTGAATTCCTTGACGCAGCCCTTTTGGCCGGTTTAGGCTCTGTTTTTTTTGCTTCTTTTATGATTTTCCGGCTATCCTCTGCCTTTTTCTCTGTTCCTGTCGCAGTCAAAACAGAAAGCTGTGGCTTTGGAAGCGGTGCCTTTGCCTGCTGTGGCTGAGGATTATTCTGTGCGGCAGGAGCTGTCTCTCCCTCATCAACCTGTCCGGGGTATTTTACGCGGCTGTGGTAGTATCCTGCAAGGAACTGCTGGAATGCATCATGTATGCGCCTTAAATCCTGAAACGTAAGGCCGCAGTTATCCATCTGCTTTGCCGTAATCTTTGCATTCATCAACTCGGAAATCTTGTTATCCAGTGCTGAATACGACGGGTTCTTTCCCAGTGACTTACATGCCGCCTCCACGGTATCCGCAAGCATGACCACTGCGCTTTCCCTGGTAGAAGGAGGATTTTCCGTGTAAGAGTAATCGGCAGGGTCCACGTTGGGATCTTTTTCCTTTGCCTTGGCATAGAACCATTCAATCACCTGGTTTCCGTGATGCTCGCCTATGATCTTGATGACAGGCTCCGGAAGGTTAAGCTCCTTTGCCTTCTCCACTCCACGGCGTACATGGCTTTTTATTATGCTTACAGAAAGGGACGGATTTATGTCGTTGTGGATGTTCTCTCCGTCCAGCTGATTTTCCGTAAAATACTCAGGATTGTCGATTTTTCCTATGTCGTGATAATAAGAAGCCACACGTGCAAGAAGTGCGTTTGCTCCGATTTTCTCACATGCAGACTCAGCAAGGGCTGCCACCATAATCGAATGGTTATATGTTCCCGTAGCAACCTCAAGCATTTTCTTTAATACAGGTGTATTCTGGTCGCTCAAATCCATCAGGCGGAACACGGACGCAGTGTTCAGGGCAAGCTCTATAGGAGTAAGGAATCCAAGTGCCAGAATCGCGGAGATAAAGCCGTTGAACGCAACCCCAAGGAATGCAAGCTGTGAACCGGTCGCTGAAAGATGGAAAATCAGCTTGAAAATCAAGAGGAAAAGCAGGTTGAATACTGCCTGCCCAAGGGAAACCCAGACCATCTGAGTACGGCGGCTTACCTGATAGACAAGACGCACAGATATGAGGGATGTCGCCAAAAGATACAGGAATGGCATGACCATATATCCGCTTGCATTGAACACCCCGAATGCCGCCACAATCGAAAAATAAAGTGCATTGCGGTGTCCGAAAATAATGGCAATCAGGAAAACACAGAACGATGACGGAAGGAAAACTGCAAGCGAAAACTCTGATGATACGTCAAGAATGCTTACACACAGGCTGACTATGGTATAGATAAGCAGAAAACACACACAGTCCATGCCCAGTTCCTTTGAGTTGATGTTATACCCCAGGGAAGGCTTACCAAACAGGAAAAATGCCAGTGCCATCAGAAGAAGGAGGTAAAGCACGGAATAGAGGAAAGAAAGATAGTCGATGTAGGCCGGAGAATTTGCCATTTTCTGAAGCTTGTCGTACTGGTCTTTTGTAACCGCGAATCCCTTGCGTATGATCTGCTCACCTTTTTCCACGGATACGGGGTTTTCTGCTGTAGCGGCCAAAGCCCTCTCTGCAACTATGGTCTCGTCTGCTATCTGGCCAATCTCATATTCGGAAATTGACTTTGACGCGATTGTCGTACTTGAGGCTATCCTTATAAATGAGACAAAACAGCTTGCGGCAAATGTAATTCCAAAAATCAGAAGGGCTGTCTTGTTTTTCCTAAGGTAAATCCCCGCCCCCTTGAAACCTTTCTGAATCTTTTTATCGCTATTCGTCTTTGAGTTCTTCATCTTCGTATGCCTTTATAATCTTCCTGACCAGAGGATTCCGTACAACATCCTCTGCATCCATTTTTTTGAATGCAATCTCCGGGACATTTTTCAGCTTTTCAATGGCATCCAGCAGTCCGGACGGTGTTTTCCGCGGAAGATCTATCTGTGTTACGTCTCCGGTAATATAAACCTTTGACCCCTGCCCCATTCGGGTAAGGAACATCTTCATCTGCTCCCGAGTAGTGTTCTGGGCTTCATCCAGAATCACCACAGAGTCGTTGAGAGTCCTGCCTCGCATATATGCCAGAGGAGCAATCTCCACCAGACCCGATTCCGTCCTTTTTCGGACCGTATCATGGGGAAGACCTGTGTTCATGGCATCATCAAGGGGACGTATATATGGATTGATTTTTTCCTCAAGTGCACCCGGAAGGTATCCAAGGCTTTCTCCTGCCTCAACAACCGGGCGTGTAAGTATTATGTTGTTTTTCTGATGGCTCAGTACAAGACGCAATGCCTCTGCCACAATCAGGAATGTCTTTCCCGAGCCTGCAGGACCTGTGGCAAAAACCATGTCATGACTCCTTAAAAGCCTTACAAGCTCCGCCTGACCTCTTGTCCTTGGGTAAACACGACGTGTCCCGCCTGGAATCGTGATGCTGCACTGCTCAAAAAGAGCCCTTTCGTTCTGAGTTTGGGCTTTGGAGATGAAATCCGGGGAATGAAGTATGGACTGAACAAGATCCTCATCTGTAATCTCTGAGCTTCCGTCCGCAATCTCGTCGAGCATCCTGTTTATTATAAAGCTGAACCTCTGCTCGGTCTCCGATTCTCCTGCATCCACGGATAATTCGTTTCCGCACGCAAAGACCGGAACCCCCAGAAAGGATTCTATGAGTTTTAAGTTACTGTCGTTGGTTCCGCACACACGCTGCAGCACATCTGTATCCGGAACAATAATCGTATACGCTGACACTAAAGGTTATTTTAATGTTAGATATGGAAATAGTCAATCGGGGGGAAGATAATTCCTAATTCCTAAAAAATGGACTTTTTTTCAATAATTCAGTATATTATCATGTATGAGCAAGGATAAAGAAACAAACAAGCAGAAAAACAATACATTCTCACTGCCGGCAGAGCAGATTCTCCCCAACAAGCTGTATATAATTCCAATCAGCGGAAGACCCATTTTTCCCGGCATTTTTACACCCCTGATGATCAACAACCAGGAGGATACCAAGGTAATAGAAAAGGCATGCGAGGGTGACAACTACATCGGAATCGTCATGCTTAAAAACGATGCGGAGAAACCTACCCTTTCCGACGTGCATGATGTAGGTACGGTGGCACGGATAATAAAGAAAATCAACCTCCCGGACGGCGGAATAAACGTTTTTGTCTCTACACTTGAACGCTTCAAGATACGCAAGGCACTCAGCGACTCAAATCCCATGGTTGCGGCAGTTGAATATCTTGAGGATGAGAATGACGACACATTTGAGGTAAAGGCCCTGACACGCGCCCTCATCAGTGAGATGAAGGAAGTAAGCGAGAATAACCCGATGTTCAGCGAGGAAATGCGCCTTAACATGGTGAACATCGACCATCCCGGAAAAATTGCAGATTTTATCGCTTCAATACTGAACATAGACAAGGACGAGCAGCAGAAGGTACTTGAGACAACAAGCGTGCGTGACAGAATGCAGCAGGTCCTTATCTACATCAAGAAAGAGCAGGAAATCCTTCGCGTTCAGAAAAAAATCCAGAACGAATTGAATGACCGTGTTGAGAAAAACCAGCGTGACTATTTTCTTCGCGAGGAGCTTAAGGCCATTCAGGAAGAGCTTGGCATCGCATCAGACCCAAAGAGCAGCGACTATCAGAAATTCAGGACAAAGATTGACTCATTCAAGTTTACGGGCGAGGTAAAGGAAACTGTTGAAAGCGAGCTAGAGAAATTCCAGCTTCTTGATCCGCATGACCCTGAATACAACACGATAAGGAATTACCTGGATCTGATCATCAACCTGCCGTGGAACGAAAAGCCTGTCGAGCAGTTCAACCTTCATGAAGCAGAGAAAATCCTTAATGAAGACCACTATGGACTTGAGGATGTTAAGAAACGCATCATGGAATATCTTTCTGTACGAAAGCTCAAGCATGACGGAAAAGGCTCTGTCCTTATTCTTGTGGGGCCTCCGGGTGTCGGTAAAACAAGCATAGGACGCTCAATCGCACGTGCAATGAACAAGAAATTCTACCGCTTCAGTGTGGGTGGTGAGCATGACGAGGCTAAGATCAAGGGCTTCAGGAGAACATACGTTGCCGCAATGCCTGGACAGATTCTTCAGGGACTAAAGATAACAAAATCCGCATCCCCTGTGTTCATGATAGACGAGATTGACAAGATGAACGCATCACATCAGGGAGATCCCTCTGCCGCACTTCTTGAGGTACTGGATCCCGAGCAGAATGTCAATTTCCGCGACACCTACCTTGATCTTCCGTTTGATGTAAGCAATGTCTTCTTCATCTTAACAGCAAATACTCTTGACACCATACCGCAGCCTCTTCTGGACAGGGCAGAGATAATCGAGCTTTCAGGCTACATCGATCAGGAGAAAATTGAGATTGCAAAAAAGCACCTCCTTCCAAAGACACTCAAGAAAAACGGATTAAAGAAAAGTCAGGTCAAGTTTACAAAGGATGCATACACACTTATTGCAACAGAGTATGCACGTGAGGCAGGAGTCCGCAACTACGAGAAATGTCTGGACAAGATTTGCCGCAAGATAATACGCGAGCAGCTTGATGAATATGAAAAGAACAATGCACCATCCCCCTGCCCCACAATGGACGACATCAAGAAGAAAAAGAGCGCGTCACTTCCTGTTCAGGATGAGAAGAAACTTACAAAGGAAGAGGAGCAGGCTCAGAACGAGGAGCTTTTGAAACAGGAGCTTGAAAAATATTCTCTTGAGGAATCAAAAAAGATTGCCGCTGCATTTGCAAAAAAATCATTTACAATCGATGTTCCAGAAATCAGGAAATATCTGGGCAAGGCTGTATTTGACGAAAGCCAGATAAAGACGGCATCGGTTCCGGGAACTGCAATCGGACTTGCGTGGACAAGCATGGGAGGCGATACCCTTCTTCTTGAGAGCATCTCATTTGAATCCGAGAAAGGCGGACTTCAGCTTACAGGCCAGATGGGAGACGTGATGAAGGAAAGCGCTCAGATTGCAATCAACTGGTCAAAGCAGTATGCCATCAAGAACAAATACAAGGACAGCCAGTGGTTCGACAAAAATACAGTTCACCTGCACATCCCGGAGGGAGCAACGCCCAAAGACGGTCCTTCTGCCGGAATCACGATGGCAACGACATTCACTTCTCTTTTCAGCGGAAAGAAAATAAAGCCGAACCTTGCAATGACAGGAGAACTAAGCCTTACAGGTCAAGTGCTTCCAATCGGAGGCCTTAGGGAGAAAACTGTTGCGGCAAAGAGGAACAAGATCAAGACCATAATCATTCCAGCTGCAAACCAGAGGGACCTGGAGGAAATTCCAGACCACGTAAAGCAGGGCATAAAATTCATTCCCGTCAGCCGTGTTGAGGAAGTGATGAAGATCGTGTTTTAATGCCTTTCTGACATTCATGGAAAACAATACTTTTCTCTATAATTGTGAGCTGCATCAAAATATCTCACTAAGTTCAACGTCATTATTGACTAATTAAAAATCAATCATCATACTCTCAACAAAAGGAGAACAATAGTATGAGCAAAGAAGAACTGCACAGTCTGATTGAAAGGGAACAGCCCAATATCTGTCAAATGGTGGTGTACAAGGACAATGAGGAAGTTTATTCTGACTGCTGGAACGGCTACAAAAAGGAAGACTGTGTTCATGTCATGTCGGTGACAAAGAGTGTAATGGCACTGCTCGTGGGAATTGCGGTTGACAAGGGACAGATAAAAAGCGTTGACGACAAAGTGCTCGATTATTTCCCTGAGTATAAAGTGAAGCGCGGAGAAAAGACAATTTATGATGTGACTGTAAAGCATCTTCTTACGATGAGGGCACCGTACAAAGGCAAGGGAGATCCGTGGTCAAAAGTGTGCTCTAGCGAAAACTGGACCTACACTTCACTTGATTTTCTTGGCGGCCGGAAGGGACTTACGGATGAGTTCAAGTATTCGTCGGTGTGTCTTCATATTTTGTCAGGCATCCTGTACAAGGCGACAAAGATGATAACAGTGGATTACGCAAACAAATATCTTTTTGAACCGCTTGGCATTCCGGCACACAAAGTTTTTATCGCCAAATCCGCAGAGGAACACAAACAGTTCACAATAGAAAAAACACCCAAACAGAATGTGTGGTTCAGTGACCGTCAGAATCTTGGAACACCGGGTTACGGGCTTTGTCTTACGGCTCAGGACATGGCAAAAATCGGCCTCCTCTGCCTGAACAAAGGCACGTTTAACGGAACGCAGATTGTCTCCTCAGAATGGATAAAGGAAATGACAGAACCCCGCACTGTTGAAGGAAAACACTTCCGCGGAATGGATTACGGCTACCTGTGGTGGATCATAAGCAGAAAAAAGCACATCTACGCCGCCATCGGTAACAGCGGCAATGTGATTTACATTAATCCCGAAAAGAAAATCGTGGTTGCGGTTGCATCGTATTTTAAGCCCACAATTTTTGACCGTGTGGATTTTATTCAGCGGGAGATTGAAGGTAGGGTGTAATGTCATTATCTGTTTTATCCGCAGTAAGCCACGGCATCGGCCTGGAACTGGAGGCCTTCTTTTCCACCGACATGGGCGAATTCGGTTTGGATTGATTTACGGACCGGGTACTTACCCTTGAAGCGTTCCTTGATGATTTTTTCCATAACCGGGATGTTCCACACGTCACGGAAAAGACAGTCCATCTGCACTACATTCTCAAGCGTAAGATTAAAAAGTGCAAGGCGCTGCTCCATCTGGTCAAAGGCTCCGTTTATCTGTTCTTCGATTGTACCGCCGATGTTGCCGACACAGTAACTCAAATAGCAGAAATCGCCTGCCTTGATTATGCCTGAATGTGCCCATTCTTCACTGATGTCTTTTCTGATGATTTCACTCATGCTTGTACCTCCTATCTTGCTTCAATAATATTACGGTTTGGCAGAGAATTCAAGATATTGTTTAAAGTCCCCGGCATATAAAAAAATTATCACAAATTGTTAACTTATGTATTAAATTACTAACTTAATGATTTTTTCGTTTTTATTTGATAAAATACGGATAAAAAGGGGAAATATATGAACGAGAAAGAAATTATTTTGTTTGAAAGTGCTGACAAATCGGTAAGTCTTTCGGTTCCGTATAAGAATGAGACTGTTTGGTTGAACCGTCAGCAGATGGCATCACTCTTTGACCGCGATGTAAAGACAATCGGAAAGCATGTAAACAATGCGATTGAGGAAGAATTGGAAGGACTTCCAACTGTCGCAAAATTTGCGACAGTTCAAACTGAGGGTGAAAGAAACGTTGTGCGTGATGTGGAATATTATAACCTGGATGTAATAATCTCTGTGGGATATCGTGTTAAATCCAAGCGTGGTATTGAATTCCGGAAGTGGGCGAATTCGGTGCTCAAACAGTATATTCTCAAAGGATATGCAGCAAATGATCGTCGTCTTGAGGAACTTCGCCAGACCTTACAAATAATCAGGCGAACTGAAAACCAACTGGACACAAATCAGATTCTATCTGTTATAGAACAGTTCACATATGCACTTGATTTGCTTGATGATTATGACCATCAGTGTGTAAAAAAACCGGATGGAACTTCTGAAACTTATCGAATAACATATGAGGAAGCCCGAAAAGTAATTGATTCAATGAAATTTAATGATGAAGGGTCTCTGTTTGGAAATGAAAAAGACGGTTCATTTGAGGGAAGTTTAGGCGCGATATACCAAACCTTTGATGGCAAAGATGTTTATCCGACTGTTCAGGAAAAAGCTGCGAATCTTCTATATTTCATCACAAAGAATCATTCTTTCAGTGATGGAAATAAACGAATTGCAGCGACCATGTTCCTGTATTTCCTTAATAAAAATGGCCTGCTTTTTAAGAACGGAATTAAGCAGATTGAAGATAACACACTTGTAGCCATAACAATCATGATTGCAGAATCTAAACCAGAGGAAAAAGAAATCATGGTAAACCTTGTCATGCAATTCTTGACTGATTGAGGCTACAGTTTTGCCGATGTCATTTTCTTCTAAAGGCTTTTCACGAAGTTTACTACCCCAACTTTCTCCAGCGTATCAAATGTTATGTTTCCCTTTTTGATGTAATACAGGGTATGGCATTTTTCCCAATGTACGCCTTTTTGGTTACATGTTCCGGCGTATTCAAAACCAAAAGATTTAACTTCTTCAATAATCATTTTAATTGAATATGTCTTTTTCTTTCCGTCACGGTCACGCCAGTTACTCAAGTGTACAGGCAAGATGGAAAGACAGCCGCCTGATTTTAGGACACGGTGAGATTCTTCAAAAAGCATGTATTTGCCTTTACCGTCACCACCATGAAGGACATCGTACAGAATCACAAGATCCATCGAATCATTTGCAAAATCCTTAAGGTCATGAACTTCTTTGTTGATTAATGTGATGTTCTTAAGTCCTCTGGCTACAACTTTTTCGCCCACCTCTTTCTGGCAGGCAGGGTTGCTATCAATTCCGTAGATTTTTCCATTCGGGTAGGCATTGCTTAGAGCAAGAAGATATTCTCCAAAGCCATAGCCGAAATCTAAAACAGCTGGAGAATTCTTCTCTTTCAATGGCATCTCAAGAAACAATTCCTTGCCATCTGTTTTTTCCCATAGTGCGATATCGTCGTATAGTTTTTCGTTTGTATTTGAATAGTTCATTGCGCTCCTCTCCGTTTTTCGTAATAAACAAAATCGCTGTCACGCCGGACTTCTTTATATCCGAGCTTCTGATAAAACGCATTTGTACGCACATTCCAGACCGGTGTATCTAGTGTAAAAGCCTGAAGTTCTGGAAACATTGATTCAATTTGCTGCATCATAAAAATGCCGTAGCCTTTTCTAAAATGCTCTGGAGCTACAAAGATTCTTCCAACATTCATTTCATTGTCTTTTATAAAAAGAATTGCTCCACCAACTGTAATGCTGTTGTCATCAATCAGTTTGTAAAGGCAGTTCATCCTTGCCATCTTTGTATAAAATGGAAGCGATTTATATCCGGGCGGACCGCCTGCACAAGTTGCACCGGCTTCAACATCAGAATCAAATGCATGTTTTGAAATACCTACAAGTGTTACTGCATCAGCTGTGTTTGCCTTTAAGAATTTCAGACTCATAATGTTATCTCCCCTTTATAAGATGATTTGCGGCATATTCAATATCTTCGTAATTTACTTCTTCGCCTTCACGCACGGCACATTCAAACTCGTCCACGATGTTTTCAATCAAAACCATATCAATAAAAAGCGGAAGTTGATTTACAAGCTCGTCGGAAATTGAAGTTTCTGTTTTGTAGCCTCTTAATATTGTGTCAAAATAATGCTTCATACCGGCTTCACGTTTTGCGGGATCACTTTCGCCACGGAACCACCCCTCACCATGTAGCCACAGATTTGCTAAATCAAACATATACCAGCAGTACATGCAGTTGTCAAAGTCAAAAACCGTAATGTTGCCGTTTGTCATGTCTATGTGATAATTTCCGTCGCTATAGTCGAAGTGAACAAGGCCGTAGTTTTCTTTGCCGATTGGAAGTGTGTGGAATTTTTCGAGACGTGATGCAATTGCATTTTTCAAATCGGAATATTTATCTGGAATAAGACTGCTGATGTATTCCATGTTGTATTTTTCAAAATAATCTTGCCGGCGGTAATCTGGACTTGGCTCATAATGTTTTGAAAGCTCATGGATTTTGCCAAGCGTTGTTCCTGTGTTATAAAAGTATTCTTCAAGCGGTGCACCATCGCGGTAGCGGTAACCGTTGTCGCACAAAAGCATTCCTTTGGCATATTCAAAAAGCGAGAGAAAAACCTGTGTGCCAGCATCATCAACAGTTTCAACAAGCTTTCCGTTCACACTGGGAATCACGTCCGAAACAGGAGCACCATTTTCCGCAAGATAATGAACAAACTCAGTTTCTGCAAGATAATCTTTTTCGGTCCTGTCACCAGTCGCAGAAATCCTCAGCACAAACTTTTTTTCGCCATTCTTACTGCATACAAAAATCTGATTACGTCCGCCCTCGTGACCTTCAACTTCGCGACAATCAAAATCCTTTAGAGAAAATAAACTTACAGCCTTGTTATATAATCTCATCATAAAATTCTATAACACTAACTCCCGGTTTTAGCCCGTTATCATATAAGCGTAAAGTGTTATCCATTTATTTTCGGCCCCCACATCTCCAACTTTGAATGCAGGGACGCTTTTTGAATCGGTCAGGACGTATCTGCCGTTTTCTAGCCTGTGCTTATCCAAAACCTTGATTCCTTCTTTCATTGCCTCTGAATCAAGAGGACATCCCAAAGCTTTGAGTGCATAGACAATATTCTGTGCTCCAATCTTTATCGGGTCGGGCGTGTAGAATGTTCCCAGCATCACATCAAACACAGGGGTCTTCATGTCGTCGGTGCGGTAGAAAATATTTCGCTTTGTAAAATAGTGGACAAGGGCATCCTTGCATTCAGTTTTTATTCCCTGAAGATGAAGCTCTGCAACAAGCATAAGATGCTCAATCGTGTATTTTATGCAGCTTTTGTGGGGTTTCTTTGGATCGTTGATTTTCTTGTTTGTGCTGATGCATCTAAATCCGCCGTCTTCCTGAATCAAAGAGAGTATCTTGTTTACCTCATCCTTTACGATTTTTTCCTTGTAATATCCAAGCTTTACAAGATTCCTTAAAAGCAGAGGTTCGCCGCAGAGCATCTTAAAACCTGTGGCCTCAATCAATCCAAAGACTTCCTCGTCAATGTCTTTACCGATATCTGCACGGGTAAGGCCCCATTCAGCAAAGGAAAGAATCGCGTCATATTTGTCCCAGGGCTTTGGCTTATGCAGTCTGTTCAAGGCGCGGGCATAGACTTTGCTTTGGAGAAGCTGCTTTTTGCATTCAACAACCTTTTCATCTTTGTCACTAAGTTTCAGATATTCCTTGAGGGTTCTGAGCTTTACTTCCGGATTTGCATCTTCCATCAACCAGTTCAAAATTGAATCATTCATATTTGCCTCCTGACTATAAGTATAACCCACACCCCAAAGAACAGCATGTCAAAAATTGCTCAGTTTTGTC
>JAGADS010000054.1 GCA_017613485.1 Treponema sp. | reverse complement strand
TGCCTCAATACCATTTGCCGCAGGTTGCGAGGAAGCGGAGAGAACCGCAATTTTGCATTTATGCGCTTATATAGCAGAAATAAAAGGATTCCAGAAATTCTGCTCTCATTTACCGTCTGATGACGAGTCACTTTATAAACGTCTCGAAATGATTTCGCATTTTCAAGGTGGTGATAAAAACATAATAGAACATGGCATGGACATGCTTGCCTTAATAATGCTAAAAGGATACAAGACTTCTCAAGAAACTGATGCAGAAAATGGAACATACAACCCCTTGAACTCTGGTGCATGGGATTACGAGGCTTCAGAAAAACTTCTGGAAGCAAAGATAAAGAATTTTCATAACGTTATACTGGATGGAATATTTTATGGACCCGGCGGTCAACGATGGTAATGTAGGATATTTTGGATATGAAAAAAATATCTTTTTCCATTTTCTATGAAAAAACAGTAAGGATTCTATCTATAATAGCAATTATTGTTTTGTTAAGAGGTGCGATATGGAATATAATCGCATTAAAGCAGTCCCCAACTACGATTGGGGATATAGCCTTTACTATTCTTAACCTCGTTACTGCATTTTGCTTTGGTATACTTATAATTAAACCGAACAAACTATCATTTTGTTCAATGATTAGCATTGTTTATGCCATACCAAATCTACTACTCGAGCCAGAAGAAACAGGAATAGGCTATTTCATGTTCATTCTATTTTTAATCTCACTTTATGCACAGGATTTCTTCAAAAAATGGAAAAGAACAAAAATATGCGGCATCATTTTATTTTTTGTATTGATAATGTTAATAAACCTTGTTTATGGTTTTGAGGTATTTGAAGAAAAACTAGTTAATGTCATCGGATATTCACTAATTGTATTGGTAATAATCCTAATATTTGCAAAATACCTTCTTGAATCCAAACATTCCATCATTGGGTCTAAAATCCTCGACTTACGTAAGTTCATGACGGACGGCTCCCTTAATGACCGTGACGTTGTGTGGTTAAAGATGATTCTTAACGGAGATAAATATTCTGCCATTGCAAGAGGAACGTCTGTGGCGGAAGGGACCATGAGGAACAGAATCCGGGAAGTTTTTAAAATCCTTGGTGTTTCCGATAAAAAGCAGTTCATCACAATCTATGATGAAGCACTAGTCATAACAACTCAGGAAGAATTTCAGGCATGGAAGGACACCCTGGTTTAAAACCATTTAATACCTACTAAAAGGATATTTTGAAAAATTTCTCCCTACACCAATCTCTTTTTCATCCAGCGTTTGCTCTTCCACCTGAAAATCATCACGATGCCGCGGGTTGTCTCGTCGGTTGCAATTCCAAGCCAGAAGCCTGCCACACCAAGCCCCAGCCGTATGCCAAGAAGATAGCTTCCACCGACCATTATCACCCAGTTGGAGAATATGCCATACAGAACCGGGAACAGAATATCTCCCGATCCCTTAAGTGCCCCGATGAACACAAGATTAAGCGAACGTCCGAATTCAAGCAGAATCGAAAGCAAAAGCAGGGTGGAGACAAGGGAAATGATTTCAGGCTGCTCAGTGAACAGGGCTATCAGAGGGGGTTTTACAAGATTAATCATCACAACCATAAACAGTGAGCACCCGGTAGCTATTGCCCCGTATTTGAACACTTTCCTGTAGATGTACTCCGCTTGACCTGCACCGACACAATAACCTGTCTTTATCTGCACAGCATTTCCGATGGCCATAGCAAGAATGAACACAAAGCGGCACATCGTCTGAGTGTAAACCTGAGAAGACATGGCATAGGTTCCCAAAGTTGAAATCATTGCCATAATCACAATCTGTGAAATATTGTATGACAGGCTTTCACTTGCAGTAGGAACTCCAACCGAAAGAATGAGCTTGCAGAATTTTCCAATTGATTTTTCAGATTTGAACAGCTTGAACTGAACGTCCTTTTTGCGCCGAATGATTATTGCAAGCAGGATGCATGACACTATCGTGGAAATCAGGGATGATGCGGCAACACCCTTTACACCGAAAACCGGAAGTCCAAAGAATCCGTAAAGCGAGAGTGCATTTCCAACTACATTTATCACATTGGCGACAAGAGTTACCACCATTGTTGCCCTGGTATATCCGTATGACCGCAAGACAGCTGACTGCAGAAGATTGAACGCAATGAATAAAGATCCAATACCTCCGAAAATCAGGAAGTATTCACTGGCAAATCCCCGCACCTCATCTTCCAGAGTATATCTTGAAAGAAGGAAAGGTGTTCCTGCAAAAACTATTGCCGTCATCACGAGAGCCGCACCCGTAATCATCATGGCACTTGCCTTGGAAATTGAATTCAACTCTCCTTCACTTTTTTTAGCTCCAAGATACTGTGAAAGAACAATGGATGCCCCGATAGAAATTACGTTAAAAAGAATGTGTATGAAAAACACATACTGACTCATCATTCCAACAGCGGCAACGGCTTTCTCGGAATATGAGCTGAGCATCAATGTGTCTATTGAAGATACAAGAATCCTGAGAAACTGCTCAACGGCAAGAGGCAGAGTAAGTTGAAGCATCGGAAGAGCTCCACGGCTCGCTTTTTTTTCATCCATACTGGGGAGTATACAGAACCTTTATTTTAAAGTCTATCACCCTTTTTTTCATAAGCTTTATCCGATAACTTGCAAAGCAAAAAAAGACATGCTAGAATACTAATGTAGGAGTTTTTTATGAAAAAATTGTCTTTTCTTTTGATTTTTTCCCTGGCTACAATTTCTTTCTTTACATCATGCTCACCAAAGGGGGAACCCAGAAAAATATTTGACGACGGTCTAACACCAGTTGAACGGTACGGAGCACTTCAAGTCATCGGTACACAGCTTTGCGACAAGAGCGGAAATCCTGTTCAGCTTTGCGGAATGAGTTCCCATGGCCTGCAATGGTACGGGAAATTTGCAAACAAGAATATTCTTGCATGGCTGCAGAAAGACTTCAACGCGGACTTGTGGCGTGCGGCCCTCTACACAACTTCATACGTTTCAAACAAGGGACTTATGACCAAGATTACTGATTCCATCGATGCCGCCATTGACTTGGGAATGTATGTCATTGTTGACTGGCATGTAATTGATGAGCATGATCCTATGCTTTATTCCAACCAGGCTGTAGATTTTTTTGAGCAGATTGCATCAACTTATCGAGACTGTCCCAACATCATTTACGAGATCTGCAACGAACCTAACACGGACAGAGTTACATGGGAGAAAAACATAAAGCCCTATGCCGAAAAGGTCATTCCTGTAATCAGGAAATACTGCAACAACATCATAGTCGTAGGCACACCTAAATGGAGCAGTGATTTGCTCTCGGCAGCAGAAGATCCGCTTGAAGGTGAAAACCTGATGTACACTTTCCACTTTTATGCAGGTACACACGGAAAAGACTCAAGAAAGCAGATAGACAAAGCCATCAAGAAAGGCCTCCCGGTTTTCATAACTGAATGGGGAACAACACAGGCAAGCGGTGACGGCGGTGTATTTGAAAAGGAAACAATGGAATGGATGGATTTCCTTTCATCAAGAAAAATCTCATGGGCAAACTGGTCTGTTAACAACAAGGGTGAGGATTCCGGTGTCCTGAAATACAACAAGGACAAGCAGGCAGAAGGCGGCTGGGCATTGGACGACTTACAGCCATCCGGTATCCTTGTGCGGAAAATCCTGCGCGGTGAAACAGAAGAAAAATAGATTAAGTATCATGTCATTGCCGGACTCCTGTCTGCCGACAGGCAGGCGATCCGGTAATCTTGCATTACAGCACGGCAATGACATATCCCTCTTATTCCTCTGGATTATCCTTATCTGATTTATCCTCGTCTTCCCCTGCAGTGTCAAGCCATGAACTGATTAGTCCTGCCATTGCAGACGGGTTTGATGAGGCGGCAGAACGCAGTGTGGTTGAACGTCTGGCAACATCGGTCTTGATTGCGGAGTTTATGTCCCAAAGACCGTTCTTTGTGCCGTAGCTCAGGGCCTGCTCAAGTACTGCAATCTCTGTCTTTACATTTATGGGTCCAAGATTTTTC
>JAGADS010000053.1 GCA_017613485.1 Treponema sp. | reverse complement strand
GAAAAAAAAAGAGCCTAGATAATCTTCATCACCACCTTTATCCAAATACCGTTGCTTCCTTCCGGATCTGGCGGGGTTTTCTGGCAAAGATGTGCAAAGCATCTAGGCTCATACGGAAAGAGGGGGATTCGAACCCCCGACAAGGTTTCCCCTGTGCACGCCTTCCAAGCGTGGACCTTAAACCACTCGGACATCTTTCCAATGCACCACATAATAGCATGAAGGGAATTAACTGTCTAGTGGGGGAATGTCATTGCCGTGCACGGACACGGCAATCTTTCCATGACCCGACAATGACAGTTTTGATGTGTTGGGTGTTATTTCCTCAGAACATCATCGGAATGAACTTCTCCGCGTACTCCTGCCAGAATTTCATGTCGTGGATGCCCTTGCTTTCAAGATAAACATGCTCCACCTTCTGTTCCTCAAGGAATTTATGGAATGCCCTGTTCTCCCCAATCAGGAAGTCCTCTGTTCCGCATGCCATGAAAATCTCCGGCGGCTTCTTTCCCTCTGCAAGCTGCTTTTTAAGGAGGTATTCCGGGTTACTATCGCTCTGGGCAACTTTGGACGGCTCTCCGAAACACATGCAATAGTAATCGTAGTTGGCAACCTCGTTACCTTCTCCGTCCTTCATCTTTGCCACACCGTTATGAATCAAGGCCGAGGAAAGGGCCGCTACCTTGCTGAATGTCTCGGGATATGCAAAAGCCGTGTGAAGTGCTCCGAATCCTCCCATGGAATATCCCATGATATATGTATCTTCTTTCGTCATAGCAAGGTTGAATGTCTTTCTTACATATTCAACAAGCTCAACTCCGACAAATGTGGCAAACTTCCTTCCTGTTGCAGGTCCGTCCAGCCAGAAACTGTTCTCTCCGTTCGGAATGACAACTGCAAAATTATATTGTTCCGCCAGGTTTCCCGGTATCCAGTTGAATGCTGACCCCTGATATCCATGAAGAAGAAAAAGGGTCTTCATCGGCCGATCAGTACGCTTCAAGTCATTACGCGGAAAGTCCGTGCGTATGTCATTTGGAATCACCATCAGGAAAGAGACATCCCTCCTTAATGCATCTGAATAAAACCTTATCGTTAAATCTGCCATATCAATACTCCATGTTTAAACTATAGCACGGAATCAAGAGGAAATCCAGTTAAAAAATATGAAAGGGAATAAAATCTATTATTCAAAAAAATATTTTTTCCAGCTCAGTCTTCTGTTGTTCAAATTTAACGGAATCTCTCCCTTTAAGAGCATTCAGATTTCGAAGTTTCCACTGAAGTGAAGGAAGGTTTTCTGCCTCTGGAAATGGACTCTTAGAAAAATCTGCTTTAAGTTGAACAAAGTCGCTTATAAACTGATAATGTGGTTTCAATTTAATTAATATATCTGTTTTTAATCTTTGCAAAGTTTCACAATGCTGCTTATAGGTAAAAGGAATATCACTCATGCCTTCAAACTCAACCCTCATAATTTCCTGTCTATCCAGAATGTTACAGTTCAGAACTTCATGAACAGGCCTGTTATGCCCCAAAAGGTAATATAGGAATACATCAATCATCTTGTCCGTAAGTCCGCTATGTTCATAAAGCTGGTTAATATCAAACAAATCTCTTGGATGCTGACGGTCTAAGGCAGCACATATTTTTCCGGCATATACCTCTTCTTTTGCCAGAACATTCATTCAGACATATGCAAAGTTTTCTTCCACTTTTGGACACACATCTGCGAAAACTATCGGGAGCACAGTTCCTCGCAACGTATAGTTTGGTTCAATTTTGATTGATGTCACAGAGTTCGAACAGATGATTTTCTTTTCAACATGTGTACCAGTTATATTTGCAGAAAGCCCAAATTTAGAAAAAGCAGATTTAAGTCTCTGCAAAGCCTCGTTTATGTGAGTACAGGAATCTTCCCTGTTTTCAATTGTCGCATAAACCAAATCAATATCAACAGAAAGACGTGGTAAGTTATTGTAAAACATATTGATTGCAGTTCCACCTTTCAGGGCAAAGTATTTTTCATTTGCAATCATGGGCAAAACTTCAAGCAAAAGATTTACCTGTTCGATATATTTCTCGTTTATCATAAAGTTTCCAATTCTTCTGGCAGAACAAGATTGTATTTTGTATTTAATTTTCCGCCTTTTGTGATTTCACGTATACCGGATCCTAAGTCGATATTTTCAGTTTTCAGACGATTAAACCACTGATTCCCACATAATTCTGCAAAACACAGCAGCAATCGTTTTGTTTTTACAGACTTACAGTTTTCAAGAAGCTTCTGCATCAAAGCAGGCTTTATAACCGTTACAAGCTGCATTATTTCAAATGCTTCCTGAGGAGTTACAGAACCAGGAACCTGATACAGCATTTCAAGCAATGCTCTCTCCTGTGTCGCTACAAGACTTTTATATCCGGCATGTTCCCACGTTACAAGACCTTCGGCAGCTGGCAGAAAGTCTGTCATGAATTGTGTGTAAGAATCTGCGTAAAGCGACTTGAACCAGACAGGAAGTTTTTCCTGCTTATAACAAAACAGTTCAGTTTTTCGCTCAGTGGCATAATGTGTTTTTCCATATACAAGAAAAAGAGCTGTTCTTCCTCCGATATGTACACTTAATTTTAAATCGTTTTGCAGAGAATATACAGCCCCCAGGATATCTGGATCTTCATTAAAACGGGCATACGCTCCAGGGTTTAATCTCTTTATTAGTCCTGCTTTTTCAAAGCGCAGTATTTGAGAGTGCTTTATGCCAGACGCTGTAAGACCTTTTACTGTGATTACAGTGTTTTGAGGCTGAGAAAGCAATAACTTTAGATTTGTGCCAATTTTATACTCCATACGTATAATATTAGCACAAAAATAAAGTAAAAACAACAGATAAATATTTTTTTCAGAAAACTTTCCGTTGAATTATCGACACAGCTGTCATTGACAAGGCAAAAGCACTGCTTCAGTAAATTTAAAATTAAAAAAGGCCCGTTCATTGACGAGCCTGAAAATCCGAGACTGACACGATTCGAACGTGCGACCCTCACCTCCGCAGGGTGATGCTCTAATCCAGCTGAGCTACAGTCTCAAAAAAAAGCGGAGGCGACAGGGGTTGAACCTGCCCGGGTCTTTCGACACCGACGGTTTAGCAAACCGTTGTATTACCGCTCTACCACGCCTCCAAAGTTCAAACCGAAGCCCTAGAGGCTTTCAGTACGGAGCGAGAGGGATTTGAACCCCCGATACCCGTAAGAGTATAACGGTTTTCAAGACCGCCGCGTTCGACCACTCTGCCATCGCTCCAATAATGTATG
>JAGADS010000006.1 GCA_017613485.1 Treponema sp. | reverse complement strand
GAGTGTCATGCCCGGATTGCGGGAAAGGTTGCGGCTCAGGTGCTTGAGAAAATCGCTAAAGAAAACGGGGAGATTGCAAGGGATAAGGTCATCAACTGGGATCTTGAAGTTTCCGCATACGTTTACAGCGAGCTTTCAGAGCGTGGAGAACGTCTTTCCGCTTCCGATTTTCAGAAACTGAATGAGTTTATCGTCTCACCTGTAAAGGACCTTCTTAACGGAAGGGACGTTCCGGAAATTTCTGTCACACCAGACAAGCCTCTTTCCATGAAACTTTCTCCGGAGAGAAAACCAGGCGGAAACCGCGGAATTGAAATTTTCTCCGGAAATGTAGCGAGCATCATCAGTGGTGCCCGTGACGGAAGCCTTCCCGCTCTTCCAAAGGACGGATTTTCTCCGGACGGAGGAATCACAATCAGGCCGGCGGCCGTACGTTCCTACCTCAAGGGACAGCTCTTTACCGGACTCAATCAGCTTGTGGCACAGAAGAAAGCTGCAGAACTCGGGCTTGAGCCGGATGCACGAGGCTCCATAAACGTCATTACATATCGTCAGGCGGGAGAAAAGAACATCAGGAAAGGGACCCCGCATTTCGACCTTACGAGCTATGACGGCGCAAACAACAGGATGAATTACTATCACCTCTATTCTGTTAAGGGAATCATCGATGAAAGCAAGCTTCCTCCTCCCCATAAACCTCTGGTCATTCCCAGTGCCGTCATAAAGGCGGAGGCCCCTGATATTGCCCCTGTTGATTATTTCGCGTCTTATGAGGCGGCTACCAAGGCTGGATGCCAGTTCAGGACCAACAGGAAAACGGTTGAGGCTGTGAGGGAAAAGTTGGTGGCGATGGAAAAGGAACTGCTGAAAACAGAGAATTACAATTCTCTTTCCGCATCAATCGGCTCAAGGTCAAAGAAGATAATCCTTGATAAGGCCAGGAATATAAACGCAGAGCTGCATCCGAGAACTCGGTGCAATGACCGCGGAGTGGACAGATAGTGCCCGCAGATTAACTGACAGGAATCGGAGAGAGTGCGAACTAGCAGCAAGCGAGAGTATCAATCAGGAGACGGTTTAAAGATGGAAAAGAAAATGGGTGTCAAGGAGATAGCTTAATGAAAAAAATGATACCAAAAGAAATAAGGAGCTTTCTGGAAGATGCAATGCAGATAACGGCGGAGAAATTCATACCTGTCGTATATTCAAGGGAAAACTACAATAAGATATTTGGAAACGGAATAATAGAAACACCAGTTGAAACCGTAAAATTGGGAAGTAGCCAGTTCATCAAACTATGCCCTGCAAACAGGAATAATCTGATGCTTGCTATCCGTCGGACTCTTGAAAATCCGTTAATTGTACTTGAGAAAGAAACTTTCGATGAAAAAAGCGAAAGTTTCAAGCCTGTTCACGTTTATGGCAAATCCTTCGTAAACACAACGAATAATCACACAAGAACTGTCGAGTCGGTCATAATTTACAAGGAAGGCGAGAATATAGCAATGAGCCTTCACAACAAGGATATATCTGATTTCGTTCAACAAATAAAAACGGCTGACGACATTATCTACTTGGATAAAGAAGTCAGCCGAGTAACTGCGTTCGGCATAAATACCGGAGACAGTCATGTGGTGAAAGAAGTAAAAGAACTTCTTTCCAGCTCGGAACATAAGTCCCTACCTTTTAATCCAGTGTATGACACAAACAGTGTTTTGTCAACAGAGGAATTCATACTGGATAATGATGTTGAAATAGGGAATCTTGAAATCACAAAAGATAATTTTGACAAATACTTTAATATTTTCAGCAGACACATTTCTTATAAAGATAATCCAGACAAAATTGCAAGTGAACTTTTCAACTATCATGTTCCTGAATCAGACAGAGAGGATATGCGAAACTGGCTTACTAAAGAAGGTTACAGCATCAAGGAAAAAACTAAGATTCAGAAGATGGTATTTCCGACGGCAAGAAAGCCAGACTGCATCAACTCAGTAAAACAGAAATCCATTATGGATTCTGAAAATATAATCAATGCCAGAAAGGAGGAAAATACTATGGCAGAAGGAAATGTAAATCAGACAGAAGGTTCAGCAAAGGCTGAAGGAAAGAAAGCAATTGCCCCGAATCGTCTCGGATACGTCATATTCAGGGGCAATGTAAAGACTTTTATGAATGCGGTAAAGGACGGAAGTCTTCCTGCATTTTCCATGGATGGAGCTGATGCTTCAGGCAAAATTACAATGAAACCTGTGGCTGTCCGCTCGTTTACCAAAGGGCAGGTATTCACCGGTGTGAATCAGCTTGTGGCACAGAAGAAAGCAGCAGAACTTGGACTTGAGCCGGATGCGAGTGGTTCCGTAAGGCTCATCACATACCGTCAGGCCGGTGAGAAGAACATCAGAAAGGGATCCCCGAACTTTGAGCTTACAAGCTATGACAAGGAAAAAAACAGCATAAACTATTATCACCTCTATCCGATGTCCGCCGTCATTGATCCTGATAAAGTCAGTCCTGGACAGGCTCCGGAGACAGTTCCGGATGCCAAGATTTCCGCAACAGACCCGAACATGAGCCCCAAAGAGTACTTCGCGGCTTATGAGGCGGCTACCAAGGCTGGATGCCAGTTCGAGACGAACAGGAAGACGGTTGAGGCCGTGAGGGAAAAGACCATCGGAATGGAGAAGGAACTTTCAAGCAACTTCAAGTACAACAGCTTCTCAGCGGCCATCGAGAGCGGAGCTAACAACCTTCTTCTCAGTGCAGCTGAGGCAACCAGATCAATGGAACAGACAAAGGACAGGAACATACAGAAAGAAATCCAGAAGTCGGACAACGCTATTGACATCGGCTGACTGGACATCATCCATAGGGCTGAGAAATAAAACGCGGAGAGGTTTTATCAGCCCTAATTTTTAAAAAAGGAGTAGACAATGTATACGATTAAAATATACTATGACAATGACAGAACGATGAGGCAGATGCCTAACGAGGACAGGCAGAAAGTCTCAAAGCGTATCGGTACCTGGCTCCAGAACATCGGTAAGGATTTTTCGGAAGGCAAGAGCCTGGGCGAGACACTTTCAAAATACGGCAAGTGCGAGCTTGCTGATGGAAGGGTTGCCGGTGAAATCATAGAAGTCAACACCGTGGAGAGGTTCGTGGAGGAAACAAGACAGCTTGATACATCAAAGTCACTTGCGGAAAGACGCGCAGAGGTTTATTCAGCCCTCAGAGCCGTCAATAATTCCAATGACTTCAGCTTCAAGAATATTCCGTTCGGACGTATCAAGGACAAGTTCGAGGGTGACATCGAGAACAGGAGACAGATGCTGGACCTTGACAATGTGAAGCCGGAGGAAAGACTTTTCGCGGAGACGCTTTATGATCCTGCCAATCAGAATGGTTTTGCTGAAAAAATGAACTACAAGGCCATCGACATGCTCACCAAGCAGATCGGCTTCACCAGGAACAGCGACAACACTATCAACGAACGGATCGCCATCAACGAGGCCCTTCAGAATTTCCGGGTCGTCTCTCATGTTTTCGCCAATAGCCCGGACAAGAACATGTATCTGGAGTACATGAGGCAGTCAATGCCCAACGACATCAAGGCCAACCAGCACTACAAGCAGATTTTCGGTACCGTGGCACAGATAAACGCCGTTGTTAGCAACATAGACAAGCAGCAGAAAGTTAAAGAGGAAAACTCATATTCCTCACGCCCCAAGGATCTGCTTGATGCCGTTAAAAGAGGAACTCTCCCGGCTTTCAACACGCGGGAAGGTATGCCTGACAAAGACGGAAATATAGTCTTCAAGCCGGATGCCGTGTGCCTTGCAGGAAACGGAAAGCGTATTACAGGCGTGAACGGACTAATAATTGAAAAAGAGGCAAGGGAAAAAGGTTTTGCCAGGAACTCACATGACGGCTGCATTTACGTGGCCACGGAAAGCTCGATCCGCGACAGGAGCAAGCTCAATCCTGATGAGAAGATTGTAGTTGCGACAGTGAACAATGAGGCAAACATAAAGAACAACTATTATCTTTATCCGGAAACAGCTATGGACGACAAGGAGAACTACTTAAAGACATCCGGCCTGAGACGGTATCCTGACAAGACAATTTACGCCACCGACCCGGCAATGGAGGCAGCCGCCTATCTCGGAGCATGGACTGCAGCAGCTCAGCTCGGAGCTGAGTTCGTCACAACTCCTGAGGTCATGAAAGCCATGCAGCAGAAAACAGTTGAAGCCCTTGGTCCTCTTGTTGATAACGGTCAGAGTCAGGCGGTCTATGACTTCGGAAAATCCGTCGAGCGTCAGGGCGATGCATTCATAAGGCAGAAGGCCAGTGACATCAACCAGAGCATAAACCGCACTCAGTCCGTGGATATGTCACAGTCACTGGGCGGCATCGAGATGTAAAGGGAGTCCTGACATGGAGTACAGTACAAGAAAGAGCTTCCTTCAGTTTATAATACCTCTTTGTCTTTATGCGGTCATCATACTCATAACATGCTGTGCCCCAGAGGCCTGCGGGCACGGAGAGGAAAAAAAATATGAAGCAGAGGTTCTCAGGGTTATAGACGGGGATACGGTGATCGTTTGCTTTCCCGGAGAAAAACCGCACAGCTGCAACAGGCAGGAACGTGTCAGGCTTATAGGAGTTGACACGCCTGAAATGCATTTTTCTGACGGACTGGAACCGGATTATTATGCGCAGGAGGCAAAGGCCTACACCTCATCATGTCTGGAAGGAAAGACGGTTGAAATCAGTCTTGATGATGTTTCATCTGAAAGGGATGTATATGACAGGATTATAGCGTATATTTACATTGACGGAGAGTGCTTCAACAGGAGGCTCATTCAGGAAGGCTTCGGCTATTACTACGGTAACTTTGAATTTAACCGCAGCCTTATGGACAGCTTTAGCAAGGCACAAGATGAGGCGAAGGAAAGGAGGATCGGATTATGGAGCATTCTTGCTGAATGAGGTTCTGCAAGTCAAAACATTGGCAGTCCCATTGAAAAGGTAAAAAGCGGTTGACTTTTCTGTGGAATATGATATTATCTAAGCAAGGTAGGCATAACTACCATTTCGGCTGCGGATTCGTCCGTACAGTGCCGTCTCACAGACCGGGTGCTTTTTCGTAAAGTATGCCGGTCTTTCTTATTTTTGAAAGAATCTGATTAAGCCTTTCCTCGTGAGTTGTTATAGAAATTCCAATGTCACCTCTTTCAATAGTTGCAGAAATAACATTTTTCTTTTTTCCGTCAGCGGAAACAAAAGACTTTACATAAACCCTCGTACCGTTTTCGGCACGAAAAACAAGGGATGGATTCTCCAAAGTCTCTTTGGCGGCTATAAAAAGATTTCCCCGATTCTTTGCCATAAACTTGCTGTATTGGTTCGCACCCATTCTTACAGTTCCCAATGGAGTTAGCATCGGGCTGCCCAAATATTTCTGAAATTCCTCTACAGTTCCGTTAGACGGCTTAAATACTTCCGCCGTTGCAAAAAGAAGATTTTTATAATGCTCTTTCTCTGATTCAGTCAATTTTCAATCCTAAATTATCGGGAGGCCGGTTTCACGGTCGATGAACTTTATCTCAATTTCTGCGCCCATAGCATCGGCAAGTTTCTCGATGTCGCGCAGATAGAAGGAATTGTTCTTCTTTTTGATGAAGTAACTTTGTGCCGATATACCGGCCTTGATTGAGGCCTGGCGCGGAGAGGTGTTTCTTTTTACACAGCAAAGTTTAATATATTCGACAATATCCCTAGCTTTCATAGCGAAATTTATACACTTTTTCTTAATGTTTGTCAAGTACTTATTGATGTTAATTTTGATATTTTTTATTTTTATATCTTTATTCTTGACTTTTTACAATTATTCATTTATGCTTATCCTTGAATTAAACAACAAGGAGTTTGATATGAACAGACAAAAGTTTTTATTTTCGGGCATTGCTTTCATTGCTGCACTCGCCTTATTGTCCGGTTGCGCCACAACACTGCCGAAGGATTTTTATTCTATGGATTCCTCCACAACCTATAAGGGCTCAGACATTACCGTAGTAGTAGAACCCAATTCTATGTATGAGGAAAAAGGAGTCCAGGGGCTTACAGGCTTTCATGTGGTCATCAGGAACAATTCCAACCTGTCCTATGAGCTGACGAATGTCACCCTGAGCTATGACGGTCGGAGTTACGAGGGAAGACAGTATGATCCATATGAGCCCTTGAAAAGCACAGCAGCAATTATTAACAGGAGTTTTCCTGCATGGGAATCCCTTAAGAACTCAACCGCCACATTTGATCTGAATTCAACAGGAAAGTATAAACCAATGTCCAAGAAAGTCAGGCTCAAGTTTTCTCTTAAAAACGACAGGGCTACTTATACTTGGACTTATGATTTTACATGGACATATGACAATGAGTATATGTCCGCAGCAAAATGATGCGTTACGACATCAATCACAGAGGAGAAAAAACTATGAGGAAAATTAAAGTTGCTGTTGTTTTATTGACTGGTTTGCTGGCAGCCGCCTTTCTTACAGGATGCAAGGAAAAGCTGGTGGACGTTGAGCTTTTTGTTGAGGAGAACTACGAGCTTTACGGCAGCCCTGAGTTTTCTTCCTACAAGGACTTTGAGCTTGCAAACTCATTTACGGGAAAAAGCGAAGCCGCCGCGAAAGCAAAATGGGAGAAAGCCGTCCGCCGTGAAAAAAAGCTTATGGAGCTGAAGAAGGATGCCATTGCCAAGGTGTGCAAGGCCGCTGATGAACAGGCTGACAAAATTGAGAATGATGAGGAACTGATGAAGACGGCGCAGGATGCACTGAAACTGATGGGAGGGGACTTTCCGTATAAATGCAATAACCCCATAGCCGGATACTGGATGATGGGAATGGGACAGGGTCTTCTTGAAGATGTATTCCATGCAGCGGCGGAGGATGCCCTTGACGGAAACAAAAAGGGCCTTGAGGAGGCTACTGAAATAGCCAAGGAGCTTATAAAGTATCTGTTTTCTGTATTTGATGTGGCTTATGCTGCAAACGGTGACTTATCGGTTTTTACAGAGGAATACTCATACGACAAGATTAAAAGTTGGCTTGACAAATATAAGGCCGGAGCGGTTTACATGAGGCCTTTCCTTGAAAAAGTAACTGGAACAGCACGGCCTTTCTGATCTAGATTCTATGATCAGCGGAATCCTGAAAGCAAGACTGGATCATGAACTTCACGGCAGGCTTGTGCTCAGGATTCCTCATTTCCGCTACCAAAGGTCAACGTCGATCGTGCTGTAGTCTTCCCAGAATATGAGCATGCCCCGGGACAACGCGTACAGGAGTTCTGAGCGGGCTCCCCTTGAATCCTTCCAGTCTTTCTGCATGAAGACCGCATCGCATACATCCATCATCGCAAATGATACGTGCATGTAGTCCCCGTGGGAAAAGCCCTGGTTCAGCAGGTTGACGGCTGGAGACATGACCTCATGTCCGAATTTTTTTAGCCGTTCCGAGCTTTCGTAGAATTTGCAGTATACGTTTTCGTCCGGTAGTCCGGTGATTTTTCCTGAAATGTAAATTTTCATTCTATATCCTCTGCGGCTTGTATGGAAGAGCCAGTCTTGTTGCGGGCTGCCCTATCTGCATGGCGGTTCTTGGCGGAGGAAGCGACTCCTGCATTATCACCGATGAAGAAATCTGTAGGGGAGCAGGTCCTGATGGCAGAAAACCCGGCTGGGGACTCGGAGCGGAGATTCCTCCGCCTCCACCTGGAAGCACGGTGTTTCCTCCGACCGCGGAGGAAGCCGTTGTTTTTGCAGGATCCCTGTAGAATGCCGTTCCCTGGGCTATCCTTCCTCCATGAGGATTAAGGGCATCCTTTATCGCGCTTTTGGCGCTCTGACCCGTGAGCTGCATTCCCTTGCTGAATCCCGCCGACAGTCCTGAGCCAAGTGCGCTCACCTTTGAAACACCCGGTTTTGCAGCCGCCATCTGATATGCCTGTCGTCCGGCAGATACGGCCTGTCTTGCATCCTGAACCCTGTTCATTCCAAAACGTGTTGCCTGGCGTGCTTGTGTCGAGCCGACGGAAGCCGCTCTTCCCGCTATGTGTGCTCCGGCCGCTATTGCACCCGCCGCTCCCATGAACTCTCCCATGGACATCTGCGGACTTCCGGTACAGATTGTTGCCGCGAGTTTTGGAGCGTTCACGCATAACGCGAGCGTAAGCAGTCCTGTAAGACAGACATTTGCGAACTGTATGAGGCCGAACTGGGACGTGTCCAGAAATGTCTGCTGCAGAAGTTTACTGTATACCTCAAGGTTCATAACCATGCACATCGTTATCATGCAAAGCTTGACAGACTGTGCAAAAATTGTTCCCATCACTTTTGAAGAATATTCCTTTAGCTCATCCATCAGTGACATCGGAATCAACACAATGGAAAAAGAGGTTGTTATCGAGTATTCTGCAATCGCCATTATGTACTGAATGAGGCATCCAAGTTGTGTGAGGATCATGAGCAGGACAGCAATCACGCACAGCAGGTACCGCAGGATTGCAAGAAAGGGCAGGTTCATTATTGTCAGATCGGCGTTTTTGATTTTTGTCCGCATTTCAAGAATGTTTTGCTCGTATTCACTGAGGTCGCTCCATGACTTTCCGTCGTATTCGGTTTCCAGAGCCACGTCATGAGACCATTCCGCCTCCTTCAGGATGTTCCCTATGAGAAGGGTTACATTGAGCATGGCATCGGGAGACCAAAGTCCGGTAGATTTTCCGGTAGGGTCTTTCATCGTAAGATCAAGGAAATAGCTGTCAGTCAGGTCCCCTCCGTCAGACCTCTTCAGTACCTTTTCTATGGACTGGAGCTGGTTTACCACAGGCTTGACATCGCCCTGAGGGACGTTCGCCGATTTAGCAAGTCTGTCTTTTCCCAGCTCTGTTCCCCATTCTGTAAGAGTTCCTATAAGAGGAACGTCTTCAGTAAAGTTTTTGAGACCGTCATATTGACTCATATACTGGTTTACCTTTGTGGTATATACAACCGTCTTCATGCATCGGTTTTTCTCTTCCTTCAGCATTTCCACAAGGTCTGTCTGTGCGTTCGGGGAGCAGTCCATTCCGAGGCTGATGGCAAATCCGCGGAGTCCAGCGGTAAATGCGGGATACAGCGACATTACAAGAAAGAATATGACTATCTTCATCAGGCCGCCGACATAGGCCTTCCTCATGTCCATGGTTCCAAACGCCACCTGTACGCTTGTCCACACTACGGCAAGCAGACATATTATTCCGGCGAGTTTCCATGCCACTCCTGTAAAACCTGCGGCCGTCGACTCAAAGAACGTCAGTATGTTGTTAAAAGGCGTATCTACCATCTTAAACCTCCCTTACTTTTTTCCCCAGTAATATGGAATGCTGCTCCGGTTCAGGTCTTCCTCT
>JAGADS010000052.1 GCA_017613485.1 Treponema sp. | reverse complement strand
ATAACTCAATAGTCCCTATCACAACCTCGTCATCATCTGAGGCCTTGGACTTCTTTTTTCTTGATTTTTTTTCTGCTTTTGGCTCATCATAATCTGCCACTACAGTTTCATCCGACTGATTTTTCCAGCTTGAAGATGAATCGGCGCTTTCATCCACATCAAGAGGCTTCTTTTTTGGTGCGGCACGTTTCTTGGGTGCAACAAGGAAACCAAAGAGGCTTCCGCAAAGCCCGCCTGCCATGCTTATAAATGTAACGACATTCCTCTGCATGAAGAAAATGAATGAATTGACACCATCCGCTTTTGCCACAGCAGGATTCTGATAGCCTGAATAAAGTGAATATGCTATATACACAGCAAGCCCCGCAGTCCACGAGGCAAGAAGGCTGTTTTTGCTCAATGTTGTAAGGGATGCAAGGAAAATCATCAGGAACACAAGGCACATTGTTCCCATTACAGGCTGGAGACCAAGACATGCCGTAAGGACACCGGAGACAAGAACTGCAATACCGCACATGATTCCAAGCATAAGAGAGCCATAGCGTTCCTCAAGCTGAGGTCCCATGGCAAGAAGTGCAAGCGTATTCACAAAGAAAGCCTGCCATCCAGAGGACCCGAAAACATGAAACAAAAGCCTGAAATAGTGAATGGGATTTGAGAACTTGAACGCATCATCCCCATTTGCCATCGGACATGAGAAGAACGTCGCGACCGCTTTTCCCTTGAACGCAAGGGCATCCAGAATGCAGACAAGGGCACTTACGGCACAAATCGTAAGCACAACCGGAGAATCAAACAGAAACTTGAATTTTTTCTTTGCCATACCTATATTTTCGTAGAATTTTCAGGTTTTGTAAACAGTAAACTTCCCGCTTAACTTGAATGATTCACGTTATTCTGCTACAATATGCTCTAATATAGTACATTTTGAAAGGCCGTTTGGTCAGAGGGGTAAGAAATGTTATATTATCTGGGCGACTTGCTGAACTGGGGTCCAGCCAGGCTTCTGCAGTCATATTCCGTGCTTATCGTCACAGCTCTTTACGTGGGCTTTTTCTGTGTTTGGAAATTCCTTCCTAAATTCTATAGATTCCTTCCTTCAGACAGGGGACGTGAGTTTACTCTTACGGCAGAGGCAGCAAAGGGTAAGCCTACAGGTTCTGGTGTCGTTTTCATCTCGATGTTCGTCATCCTGTGTTTTCTGATTGTTCCTCTTAACCTTCAGCAGGCATTGGTTCTTGTCCTTACATGGGTAATGATGCTTACTGGATTCTTGGACGACAGGAGCACAAAAAGCTGGGGTGAATACCTCAAGGCATTCCTTGACCTGGTTGTCACAGTGGCGGCTTCGACAGTTCTAGCCCTTACAATCAAGGGGGATTCTCCTGCAGGCAAGATTTATTTCTGGCTTCCGTTCATCACAAATCCGGTATCTGTTCCGGTATGGCTTTACATAATCGTGGGAACCGTAATCCTGTGGGCTTCCGTGAACACAACCAACTGTACCGACGGTGTTGACGGTCTTTCCTCAACCCTGGTTCTCTTTGCCCTTATCATGATGGGCCTCATTTTCTACCTTGTTCTCGGTCACTCAGAGATTGCAAGCTATCTGCTTTTCCCCGGCCGTGACATAGACGAGGCAAAATCCTTAATAATTGAATACTTTCCTCATTTTACCGACGGAGCTTCATGGGCTGTGATTACCTTTGCACTTTCGGGAGTTCTCCTGGGATATCTGTGGCACAACGCATATCCGAGCAAAGTCCTTATGGGAGATGCAGGCTCACGTGCACTGGGATTCTTCATCGGCATCTGCGTAATGCTCAGCGGAAACCCTTTCCTGATTCTTGCGACATCCACGATGATTTTCATAGACGGTGGACTTGGACTTTTAAAGGTTGCCTTAAAGAGGTTCTTCCACATAAACATTTTCAGCAATGTGCGTTTTCCTCTGCATGACCACGTAAAGAAAAATCACGGATGGTCACCGGCTCAGGTCCTTATCAAATTCCTGACACTTCAGCTTTTGATTTCAATCGCGCGTCTGGGAATCTTCCTTAAGATCCGCTAGTTCCTCACTAATGGCTCAGCATGTATGCCATGGTCATTGCATCTGTTGCGATGTTCTTGACTATTGCATACTCGTTGGGCTGATGGCATGTCTCGTCCATAGTGCTCCATACCACTGCGTTGAACCCCTTGTTCCTGAGGCCTGCCGCAACTGTTCCTCCACCGATTCCTACAATCTTTGCCTTTATGCCGTGAACCTTTTCCAGTGCATCCTTAAGCTCAAGCACAACCGGTGCATCAGCCTGGGTCGGGAGTGACTGCTCTGCCTGAAGCTCTGACACCTCTATCGTCACTCCGAATTTCTCCTCAATCTTTTTTATGCGCCTGTTAAGCTCTGCCCTTACTTCATCCAGACTATAGTCCGGGTTTATCCTGCAGTCTGCACAGAACACGTCATCTCCTGGAATTATGTTCACGCCCTCTACGTTCTGCATCTGCATCGTGGGCTGGAAAGTTGAGTATGGAGGATCAAAAAGCTCATTTTTTCTATTGAAGAAATTCTCCATGTCATTTACCTCAAGTGCAAGATGAGCGGCTGCAAGCTTTGCATTCCTTCCCAGATCAGGCCTTGAACCGTGAGACTGTTTTCCTATCGTATGGAAGCGGAACCATGCTATATTCTTCTCCGCTATCTCGATTGTCTCCCCTTTTGCATCTCCACCGTCAGGAATCAAGATGCGGTCGTCCTTATTGAACAGATCAGGATGTGTCTTTAGAAGATAATTCATTCCGTAAGTTGAGCCTACCTCCTCGTCCGCCATGAACAGAAGCTTTATTGTATGCTCCGGGATTATGTGCTGCTTTACAAAAGACATTGCGGCAAGCACTCCGCTAACAAGTCCCTGCTGATTGTCCTCCACTCCGCGTCCTATAATCTTTCCGTCTTTTTCAACAAGAGTCCAGGGATCACTGCTCCACATGCTTTTCTCACCGACAGGAACAACATCCATGTGGGCGCATATCCATACAGAGTAGTCGTCGTTTACCCCTGGAACTGTCGCTACAAGATTGGGCCTTTTCCCTGTGCTTACACGCTCATCAGGTGCATCATAATGCCTTATGTCCTTTATGCCGTTTTCCAAGAGCCATTTCTCAAGTGCCTCTGCCTTTTTAGATTCCCCGTCCCCGCCGTTCTCCGGTGCAAGTGCAGGTATCGACGTCAAAAGCCTTTCAAGCTCCACCATGTCATGTACATGCTCTTCTATATATTTCCTTAACTGATCAAATTCCTGTGACATGCAAATTCCTCCATACATGGGATATTATAGCATATTCAGCTTGTGATGTTCAAACCACTTCAACAAAAACCCACTTAGTTGTATAATTAAAATACAAAACAATTGAATTGCTCTGGAGTGTTTATGGGAAAGGTTATTTTTACTGGAAGCAAGTATCAGGCAAATGCACATCTGTCTGACAGAATCAAGGCAAAGCTGGACTGCGAATT